>JBFRWR010000019.1:0-9139 GCA_051439685.1 Trichodesmium sp. | reverse complement strand
ATTAATAAGCAAAAATATATTATACCTATCTTCCCTACTCCCCTACTAGCTTGTCTGATAATTGTCAAAAATAATGCTATACTTCGTCAAGACTTTATTTATGAATTAAAATAAGGTTTCTCAACCCATTGAGGTACAGTTGTTTACTCCCCTACTCCCTACTCCCTTACTCCCTACTTCCTTACTCCCTACTCCCTACTCCCTAATTTTCAAAATGATTAATCAAACCAATATAAATCGAACAGTTTTAAATAATGGCATAGTTCTAATTACAACAGAAAATACAGTTGCTGATATTGTGTCAGCCAAAATATTCTTACGAATAGGTAGTCGTTATGAAGCAAAAAAACAATCAGGAATTTCCCATTTATTAGCAGCAGTTTTAACAAAAGGAACAGAAAAATTATCCTCTTTAGATATTGCGAATAAAATTGAATCAGTAGGAGCAAGACTAGGAAGTGATACAACAGCAGATTATTTTTTGCTGAGTATGAAAACAGTATCAGAAGACTTTGATGATATCTTTAAATTATCAGGAGAAATAATCAGATATCCTTCCTTCCCAGAAACAGAAATTGAATTAGAAAAACGGATTACTATTCAAAGTATTCGTTCTCAACTAGAGCAACCTTTTACCTTAGCATTCTCTCAATTACGAGAGATGATGTATCAAAACCATCCTTATGCTTTATCAACTTTAGGCACAGAAAATACAGTATCTCAAATCACCCGTCACGACATTCAAAAATTTTATCAAACTTACTTCCGTGCAGATAATATAGTCATATCTATAGTAGGCAAAATTAGTAACGAAAAAGCCATTGCTTTAGTAGAACAAATTTATGGAGATTGGCAACCACCAAGAATACCTCTACCAAGTTTAAATTTACCAAAAATAACTGCTCAACCTTTCGCAGCAAAAAAATACCAAGAAACTCAACAATCTATTATTATGCTTGGGTATTTAGCAGCAAATGTTAATAGTTCTGATTATCCTCCTCTGAAATTACTTAATACATATTTAGGTAATGGTTTATCAAGTCGTTTATTTGTAGAACTAAGAGAAAAAAGAGGTTTAGCTTATGATGTTTCAGCATTTTATCCTACCCGTCTCTATACCTCTAACTTTACAGTTTATATAGGTACAGCAGCAGAAAATACAGAGATCGCTCAGAGCGGATTAAGAGTAGAAGTGGAACGCTTAGTTACTAACTTACTTAGTGAAGAAGAGTTAGAAGTATCCAAAAACAAATTCTTAGGTCAGTATGCTTTAGGTAAACAAACAAATTCACAAATTGCTCAAATTTTAGGATGGTATGAAATCCTTAATTTGGGGATAGATTTTGATAATAAATTTCAAGAAAATCTGGCAATGGTGACAACTACTCAAATCCAACAAGTTGCTAAAAAATATTTTATTGAACCTTATATTTCAATTGTTGGTCCTGATAGAAAGAGTGAGTGAAAAGTGATTTGATAAATTTTTGATAAATCTATACCAATCTGTATATTAGTAATCATAATAATTTTTATAATATAGCAATCCGTGCTTATGTTGTAACAAATTAAAAAGTAAATAAAAAAACTCAAACTTCCACCTGTTTCCAGATGAGCTGTTCCTTAAAAAGCATTAATATTTTTGACACGAATAAAATAGGATTGCTATAGTTAATTGGAATAGAAAATCTTAAAAATTATGACTACTGACTACCACCAAAATATTACAAATGAAGTAAGCATTCAGCCGTCACCAATCAGCAAGACTCCTCTGGAGGAACTGCGTTTTTTCATGACGGAAATGCTTACCAAATGAAATAGGATTATTATATCTTTTCAAACTTTAGTAGTTCTGCATAGTAATCTTCAGAGACTGTTTGTCAAATAAGTATTAAGATAGGGAAGAGTGACCAAAATATAAAAAGTCGTAATAATTCAAGAGATTGAAATCTTGTAGATAGATAGATACATTCCTATATTTTTAATAATAATAGTTGTCGATTATTTCTTCCTGCTTTTTCCCTGTTCCCTGTTAAGTATTCCCTATCTCCTTAATTTATATTTCCTGATACATTCAATCTGTCAAGACATATATGTTTTGTAATTTATGACCAGACTCCCCAGATATACCACACTCTCTCTAGGATTACTATCCACCACCACCAATTTCATAATTCTTGTTTAGCAAGAATTATGGGAATATAAAAAAACTATCATTATCAAAAAAAAATTATTTGGTTTAATCCTAATGCTATTTAAGGGTTTAATCTCATTTCAACTACTAATTTGGAATAACCAGTCTAAAAAAATTTGCTTTGAGCAATTATTTATTACCAAAATAATTGGGTTTAAAGCCCCGCCTTTTAAGGCGAAATGTTTTTGGAGAGTTGCTCAAAATCCCCTTTACAAAAACAAATTCTGACTTCTGACTTCATTAACTTTCTTGCCTTTTTTACTTCCTGACTCCTGAGTTTTAGCTAATCATTGATAACCCCTTAATCGCACATGATATAACTTATAAAATTTCCACAGTTTTTCTGGTAAATAGTTTAAATTAAAAAAAATCATGTTCTCCAGGAAAAAAACTAATAATTACCTATCCAGAAAAAGGAGAGGATTAACTAAAATAAAAAGAGTATTTTTTTTTACAATAGATGGTTTAAACCTGAATCATTTAATCATTAATTAGGGTTTGCTGAAAAGCATTTTGGTGGAGGGTAGGAGTCAGTTCTCAGAAGTCAACCCACCCCTAACCCCTCCGGTGGAGGGGAAGTCAGGAGAACTAGGAGTTATAGAGGAGGTTTTAGAAAGAATAGTCCCTTAATTTTTCTGCCCTAGTGAGAGTTTCATCCTAACTTTTTGAACCTTTTAGACTTAAAAGCTGGCACTTTTTCCCGACCTAAAAATGTTAAAACCTTTACCTGTCAATGCTCTTATATTTAATCAGCAAACCCTAATTATTCATTATTTTGTAAATTTATTAAGGAATAGATTGATGTTAAAAAAAATAATTTATACAGCAATAAAAAATGTTAAAAGTTCAGAATTAGGATTTATTTTAAGTGCTTTCAGCTTATTAGTAATTAATTTAAGTACAGCTACAACTATGTGGGGACAAATACCAATAGAAACTAATCCTCAGCCTATTAATATTAATCGCCAAACACTTAAAACAGGAAGTAAAGGAGAAGAAGTATTAGAAATACAAGGAATTTTAAAATTATTAGGATATTACTTTGGTGAAGTAGATGGAATATATTCCGAGAATACCGCTACTGCTGTTATGAAATTTCAAGAATCTGTAGGATTAATGCCTAACGGTATTGTTGACCAAAATACTTGGAACCTTCTATTACCCAAATCTCCCCAGTCTAATAATATTAGTCAAACTACACCAAAAAATAGAGATTCAGATTGTAACTGTTCTGCTACAACCAATGAATCCTCAGATAAAATTGATTTAGAGACAGACAACTCCATGGTTGATTTGCCAATTCTGAAAACTGGAATGAGAGGTAATGCGGTCAGAGCTTTACAAAAAATTCTCAAAACCAAAGGATTTTTACAAGGGAAAGTAGATGGAATATTTGGCCTTCAAACCCAAAGAGCTGTTAAGACAGCTCAAAGAAAATATCAACAACAGCAAAATGGGATTGTAGATAATAATTTATGGATAGCTCTATTACGTTAATCAAACAAAATCCTCAAATGTGATATGGTTGTAAATGTAATTGTGCAAATTGAAAAAAGAAACTCAGTGTGCCCAAATCAGAACGTAAGATTCTCCTAGACTTTGAAAAACCTCTAGCAGAACTAGAAAACCGTATAAATCAAATTAGAGAACTAGCTAAAGACTGTAGTAGTGTAGATGTTTCCGAGCAAATTACTCAGCTAGAAGCAAAAGCAACTCAACTACGTCAAGAAATTTTTAGCAGTCTCTCTCCAGTACAAAGACTACAATTGGCCAGGCATCCCAGACGACCTAGCACTCTTGATTATATTCAAGCTATAGGTGATGAGTGGATAGAGTTACATGGTGATCGTGGAGGTAGCGATGACCCGGCAATAGTCGGAGGATTGGCCAGAATAAATGGTATATCTGTTGTAATTATTGGTCATCAAAAAGGACGAGATACAAAAGATAATGTAGCTCGTAATTTTGGTATGGCCTCAGCAGGAGGATATCGCAAAGCAATCAGATTTATGGAACATGGCAATCGCTTTGGAATGCCAATATTGACATTTATTGATACTCCTGGTGCATGGCCAGGAATTGAAGCGGAAAAATTAGGACAAGGAGAAGCGATCGCCTATAATCTACGAGAAATGTTTCATTTGGACGTACCAATAATTTGTACAGTGATAGGAGAAGGGGGTTCTGGTGGTGCTTTGGGTATTGGAGTAGGCGATCGATTATTGATGTTAGAAAATTCTATATATACGGTTGCCAGTCCAGAAGCTTGTGCAGCAATTCTCTGGAAAGATGCTAGTAAGGCTTCCCAAGCTGCGGATGCTTTAAAGATAACTTCGTGGGATTTAAAAAAGAGAGGAATTATTGATGATATAGTTCCCGAACCTAATGGTGGCGCTCATACTAAACCCCTAGAGGCGGCAGAAAATCTCAAAAAGGCCATAGTTAAACATATAGATGACCTGAGTAAGTTAAGTAGTCAACAACGCCGAAAAGAGCGTTATCAAAAATTCCGTGCTATGGGAGTATTTATGGAAACGAATAGCTAAAATTAACTAATTTTGATACTCTCCGCGCTCTTCGCGACGGAGATGCTTAAGTAGCCCAAAATCGAACTCTTAAAGGCGTTATCAATGCGCCTCTACTTAGTTGACTTAATTCAAAATTAAGCCTTCCAGATACTTTTCTTAAAATATTTGCTGCACCATTATCATCAGCATTAATTAAATAGCCCGCAGCAGATTGATACAAACCTCGTTTAACACGCTTTCCTGTTTCGCTGCGCGACTTGTTTGCGGAGCATTCCGTCAGGAAAACGCGAAGCGTGTCCGAAGGACTTAGCTTGCCAATTATCGGGTTTTTCACGCTCTGACAGGCAAAAAGTCATCATCTAAAAAGCTAGCTTTTGAGGTATAAGACTCTTCAGTTTCTACAAATTGCCATCCATATAAGTTACAAAGTTCCTGGATTCTTTCCTTGAGTCTAGCAGTAGAAATTTGTACAAACTTTTGATTAGTTTGACTTCCTAATTCAATTGACTGTTTTTGACCTTTATTCCAACCAAAAACAATTGTACCAGTTCCATATTTAAGGCAATGATTAACCACTATTTTTGCTGCTTTATTAACAGCATCGCGCATTTGGTTGCGAGGAACGTTTGCGCAGCATTCCGTAGGAAAGTAATCACGTTTTTCAGTAATGCCAGATAATCTTTTAGACCAAAATCCTTGTGGTTTCTTTTCCTTGAAAGTAGCTATTTGTTTGTTGTATAGCACTACGCATTAAGGTTAGGACATTTCTAAATCCTAAAACCCTGGAAAAGTCTGCTACTCCCTATTCCCTACTCCCTACTCCCTAGCGCGTAGCGCTATACCACTGATTTTTGGACTTAAGATGTTTAGCATCAATAATAAAGCTATGACCTTGAGTATCTACGCAAGTTAACCAGTTGTCTAAACCGTGGTCAATAGACAGCGCTTGGTTAGGGTTGAACTTAACTAATTGGTTTTTTCAATTCGTGGAAAAATTCAGCATAAAAACAGCCATGACGTGGCAATATTCTAATTTTTTTAATCAGATTCCAATCAAGATTACTTGCCATCGGTATATAAAAAGCATCTAAACTCAACCATGCTTTAACTTTTTTTCCAAGTGATACTTTGATTTTATTATCAATAAGCTTTAACCATTTTTGAGGATAAGAAACAGTGAATAAACCTAATTTTCGATAGTTAGGAGGAAATGGTTTGTTTGCTAAGTCTCCTTTTCCAAATAGCCGAAGTAGTTGTTTAAAACTTCTAAAAGATTCGACAACACCATTACATATTTGTTGGGCACTAGAAGCATACATAGCATTAAAATGTCGGTTCCATTTCATCTGCCGACATAATTCAGCTTGGTTAACAAATCTATTTTCTTTAAACTAAACTTGTCGAGCGTAATAAACAGAACAATTAAATACTTTATTAGCTTCGCCACATAAATATTCTAATATTGCTAATAGATTTTTATCGGGATGAAGTAAAACTTGTTGGCATCCCATCTTTTTTTTTGTTTTACTCATGTTTCTATTATCATGAGTTTGTCGATATTCTTTTGATAGATTGACATAAAAAATCAATCAAAAGAATATCGTCATAATAATCATTCAATTCAGTAGGTTTACCCTAACTATCATGGGTAGTAAATAACAAAAATTGTAGGATTTTAATAAATTTAAGTAAGTTGATTAAGATGAAGTAAAATTATAAGCAAGAACTTAGCTATGATACTAGCTAATATACTTAAGTTCAAATAACTAAATAAATGTAATTTTTCCGTAAACTAGGTAACTTGAGATACCCATCTCGATAGTAGTAATTACCCAATTATTAATTATTAATTATTAATTATTAAATAATTCAGGTTTAAAGCCTCCCCTTTTAAGGGGAAAAAAAGAAATGATATTTCCCGATATTCAATCCTCTCGGTTTTAACCAGAGGTAATTATCAATTATCCATTATCAATTATCAATTAATGAACCCCAATTATATCAAGTATATCATATAGAAACCTGGAAATGAGTTAAAACAATTTTAATTAGCGATACATGACTCATGACTGATTTTCTGGCATAATTATTAATGTAATATCTATGACCAAATATTTTCTTTGACCAAAGGGAGATTAACAGTGTCCAATCAATTTGGCTTAATGGCTCCCGATGAAGTAATCACAAGAAAATCAAAAGCAGCTTAATTAGTCTGATAACTAATTCTTGCTAGTTTTATCAATACTTCAGTTGAGGATAAAGAAACTTATTGATACCCATCTTAACTGTTTGACCATGACCTAAATCCCAAACAAAATAGCTGCTGAGTCAATTCTCAAAGCTTTCGTAATACCAATTTAGACAGTAATGTACTTAATTCTCTCGTCAGTAATGACTTGTGAAAATGGATTTTGCTTGGTGTCAAACTTACAGGCAGAGAAATTGCAAAACACTAATCCTGATTGTTAATTATTGATTAGTAACTAAAACTAATTAGCACTAATGAACAGAGAACAATCAGCCAACAAAAATGGCCTAGCACAAGTTAGGTCAAAATACAACCTGCTTTTTTAAATCTGATACGGATCTATTATGACTCAAACTTTTCCCAACAGTTCCAATTCTAGCAACACAATCAACACGAATGGTGTTAAAATATCTAGTGGAGATGTAACTGGTAAAATTGCCTATAGACCTGACCTTAACTCCTCATCCAATGGTCAATTAATCAGACAACAACCTCCTGCTGAAGAGAGTAATGAAGCAATGATGGAGGCAGTGCGGACAATGCTCCTATCAGTAGGAGAAAATCCTGAACGAGAAGGATTACTCAAAACTCCTCAGCGGGTTGCAGAAGCAATGAAGTTTCTGACTGGTGGCTACAGTCAATCCCTTGAAGAAATTGTGAATAATGCTATCTTTGATGAAGGTCATGACGAAATGGTTCTAGTTAGAGATATCGATCTTTTTAGTCTTTGTGAACACCATCTGCTACCTTTCACGGGAAAAGCTCATGTAGCCTATATCCCCAATCAAAAAGTAGTAGGTCTCAGTAAACTAGCTCGAATTGTGGAAATGTATTCTCGTAGATTACAAGTCCAGGAGCGACTTAATCGCCAAATTGCTGAGGCAATTCAACAAATTTTAGAACCAAAGGGTGTAGCAGTTGTGATAGAGGCAACTCATATGTCTATGGTAATGCGGGGTGTGCAAAAACCTGGTTCCTGGACTGTTACCAGTGCTATGCTCGGTGTATTTGATGAAGATCAAAAAGCTCGTGAGGAATACCTGAACTTAATCCACCATCAGTCTGCATTCTTTGAATAGGTAGTAACTGAGTTGATTAGGTATAAGATTGAATCAGGAGTCGGGAGACAGAATCAATAAATGGCGGGTCGAAATCTCACCATTATATTGAAGACCACCAAGTTTGATAATTTGGTGGCTACCTTAAACTCATTGATACTCTTTTGCCAGAAGTAAGTTATATTTCTCCTACAGAATTCCCCCAATAAATTCTGAGTCCTGAATTATTTCTTACTAACTTTTCTTTTTTCCTCCCCCTTCTTTTCTACAATGATGTACAGAAAAGTAGGGAGGAAAACTAAGAGTAAAAGCAAATAATTAAACAAAAAAATATACAAATTAAGAGATTTTTGATATGACTAAACCAATCAAATTTGGAACAGATGGCTGGCGCGGTGTCATAGCTGATGATTTTACTTTTGAAAGGGTTGCTCTAGTAGCTCCCATCGCAGCTAGAATTTTAGAGAAAAATTATGCTGATTCTACTAATAATAGTAAAACAGTAATTGTCGGCTATGATCGTCGGTTTATGGCTGAAGAATTTGCTCAATTAGTTGCCGAAGCTGTTCAAAAGGTAGGATTTGATGTTCTGTTAACGGATACTTATGCTCCTACTCCTGCTTTTAGTTTGGCAGCATTTCAAAAACAAGCTCTTGGGGCAATTGTGATGACTGCTAGTCATAATCCAGGGAAATATTTAGGGTTAAAAGTAAAGGGTGCTTTTGGTGGTTCTGTTCCTCCAGAAATAACTAAACAAATAGAAGATTTATTAACTGTTGAAGCTGAAAAAAATCCGGTTCAAGGAACTAAAATAGAAAGTTTTAATCCTTGGCCTAGTTATTGCGAAACTCTCCAAAAAATGGTAGAAATTGAGAAGATTAAATCGGCGGTTAATGAAGGGAATTTAAAAGTTTTTGTTGATGTAATGCACGGAGCTGCTGCTGGAGGTTTACAACAAATATTGGGAGTAGAAGTTACAGAGGTTAATGGTGATAGAGACCCTTTATTTGATGGTGGAGCGCCTGAACCTTTACCTCGTTATTTAAGTAAACTTTTTAAGGAAATTAAAAGTTATCGAGCAGCGAATAAAGGAAGTTTAGCTATTGGGTTGGTG
>JBFRWR010000018.1:0-3661 GCA_051439685.1 Trichodesmium sp. | reverse complement strand
CGAGCATGAACAGGAATAACTTCTGAGAGAATGCCGAATATTGGCAGAATCATCAGATAAACTGCGGGGTGAGAATAGAACCAAAATAAGTGCTGGTAGATGACCACATCACCGCCCATCTCTGGTCGAAAGAAGCCGGTGCCAAAATTGATGTCAAATAATAACATTACCAAAGCTGCTGCTAAAACAGGAGTGGAGCAGAGAGCTAAAACGGAGGTAGCGAGAATTGCCCAGCAAAATAGGGGAAGTTGATCCCATTTCATGCTAGGAACTTTCATTTTCAGGATTGTGGTGATAAAGTTCAACGAACCCAGAATTGAGGAGGTTCCCACTAACACGATACTGAGAATCCATAAAGATTGTCCCGCGTTATTGGTGATAATGCTGAGGGGTGGATATGCTGTCCAACCACTTTGCGCCCCTCCTAAAGCTATACTAGCAATTAATAATGCTCCAGCAGGAGGGTTGAGCCAGAAAGCGATGGCGTTTAGGTTCGGAAATGCCATATCTCTTGCTCCCACCATTAGAGGCACAAGATAGTTACCGAAACCACCAATAGCAGCAGGTACGATCCACAGGAAAATCATGATTGTACCATGATTGGTCAGGAAAGAGTTATAGACATTTGGATCGAGAACGTCTGGGTCTGGAGTATAGAGTTCTGCTCTTAGACCCATTGCCATCAGACCACCAATTAGATAAAAGAAGAAGGCAGTGACAAGATATTGAATGCCGATTACCTTATGGTCTATGTTATAGCCGAAGTAGTGATACCACTTCCAAGCTTTCGGATGTGATTTTTCCGGTGGTAATTGTTGAGTATCAAAAGGAATTTGTGCTTGTGCCATTTCTGTTATCAGTTATCATTTATCAGTACCTCCTACTTCATAACGTAGGGGTTTGGTCTGCAAACCCCTACCAAACTAGGAGTTTTTGCCTCTTTTAGAATTTTAATTCTCCAAAGTAAGCTGATTTGATTAATTCTTCTACCAAATCCCAGGTCGCTTTTTTAGTGATAAGCTGAATGAATTTGATTTAATGTTTCAGAATCGATCCCCATTTCATTAGAGTAAGGGCTAAGATACTCCGACTCAGATAAGTTAGCAGTATTTACTGCTACAGCTTGATTTAACTCTTGTTGTTGAGCCAAAGTATTTTCTGCTATCCAAGCGTCATATTCTTCTTGGGTTTGAACAATTACTTTGGTTCTCATTGCTCCGTGGTAAGCACCACAAAGTTCGGCACAATATACTGGATATTCACCTGTTTGACTAGCTAGAAAACGTAATTGTGTATCTTTACCAGGAATTGCATCTTGCTTCAGACGGAAAGCAGGTATCCAGAAAGCGTGAATTACATCATTAGCAGAAAGGTTAATTTGGATATCCTTGTTTACAGGGATATGGAGTTCTCCTGCTAAAACGCCACTTTCAGGATAGTTCATCAGCCATCCATATTGAATACCGGTGATGTCAACTACTACATCTGCTGCTTTTCCTGCCTCTCCAGGAGTGGCTCCCAAACCATATTTGTTAGCCACTTTTTCTGCTACTTCTGTTGATTCCATTCCTTCAGCATCTGCAATTAGGGGAGCAGCAATAGCAGCTCCAGGCATTTTTGCCACTTGCTGGTGAGATGAGGAATGATGATGGCTCATCATCATTGTACCACTTGGATCGAATCCACCCATCTGTCTGTATACATCTACACTATAGATGCCAAGACCAATAACAATTATAGATGGAATCGCAGTCCAAAATATTTCTAATGGTAAATTTTCTCTAAAGCTAGCACCATCCCCATCATCTCCTTTGCGCTTACGAAATTTAATCACACAAAAGACGATTGTGCCTTCTACTACTAGAAATAGACCTGCTGCTATAGTAAACATTACGTCAAAAAATCTATCAACCAGAGGCGCTTGTTCGGAAGCTTGCTCTGGCAGAAGACCATGATGTTGACCTGCCCATACACTAATTATGGTGACTACTATACCAACTACTAAAGTTATTACTGAGACTGGTACTTTTTCTTTTTCTTCCATTTTACTTAGGTTATTTTGTTGTTCTGCTGAACTTAACCAAACTTACCCAAATTGAGGTTTTAGTTTTGCAGACTTCCGGCGGTACTTGATATCAAACTCAGTTGGGAGAGTCTGCAATTTAATTCTCTCCAGAGAGTTAAAATCCAGGGCAACTCTACCTACTTAAATTTGGTTTTATTTAGGTTAAAAACTTCGCTGTTTTTAGCTTGACTATTTAACCCTAGCTAAGGTAGAGGAGTCTGTGACTTGTGGTCATACTCAAATACTTAGCTTAAACTAACCATCTACCTATAACTAGATATAATTGTTACTTTTTAGGAATATTTTAGGTTCTCCCTATTTTATTTAATTTCTCTAAGTAAAGTTTATTTTTTTTTAACTATTACACTGAAAAATCAGCTTATAGTCTAGTTATTTTCAAGTTAAAATAAAAGATATACTTTTAACTTTCATATTTTAGTGGTGATAAATTCCAGAAAAAGTTAATAATAAACTTTTTTGGAAATTTGTAACATATACATCAATAATAATCTGAAAAAAATCAAAATCAGAAAACTTTCTAAAGCTAAACAAATCTGTAAAAAGTATCCCTTATAGTAACAAAAATCAAGCACATTTATATTTAGTTAGATGTGATGCTTATTTCTGAGTCAATACTTAGAATTTTGTGACTTTTAGGAAGATAGAGATTAAAAATAATTAAAATCTTATGGCCAACTCTGTTTTAAATAACAATACAATTATTTACTCTCAGTCTCAAGCACGAGAACGAATTAGTGCGTTAGTATGGAAACTATGTATCGCTACCTTATTATTGATGGCTATTGGTAGTGCTACCAGGGTTATGAATGCAGGTTTAGCCTGTCCTGACTGGCCGTTGTGTTATGGTAAGTTAGTACCGATGGCACAAATGAACCTCCAGGTATTTTTAGAATGGTTTCATAGATTAGATGCTAGTTTAATCGGCTTTGGCGCGATCGCTATGATGGGTATGTCATGGTGGGACAGAAAACAACTCCCTGGATGGCTACCTTGGGCATCGACTTTTGCCTTTGCTCTGATAGTTTTTCAAGGTGTACTTGGTGGGTTAACAGTTACACAACTATTACGTTTTGATATTGTTACTGCTCATCTGGGTACAGCTTTACTTTATTTTATGACTTTATTAGTCATTGGCATATCACTGATGCCATACAAAGGTACTGGTAATGTTGGCAAATTACCTTGGGTAGGATTAACTGCTGCTATTCTTGTTTATGTACAAAGTTTATTAGGTGGTTTAGTTGCTTCTCAATGGGCGCTACATCAGTGTTTTGGAGTTACTCAACTTTGTACAATAATGAATAGTCACATTGCTGGTGTTGTCCCCCCTACCTTAGCAACTGTAACATTAGTAGTAATGGCATGGCGCACCTCCGCCTTACATCCACTACTCAGAAAGTTAGCAAATTGGGCTGGTTTATTAGTATTAGCTCAAATTTGTTTGGGAGTTATGACCTTCCGTTTACGTCTACAAATTGAATTGTTAACCGTGTCTCACCAAGCTGTAGGAGCAGCATTACTAGGAACTTTAGTAGCATTTACTGTTATTGCTGTACGCGATCGCCAAGTTGCAAA
>JBFRWR010000017.1:0-22242 GCA_051439685.1 Trichodesmium sp. | reverse complement strand
TATCTGTAAAGGTTATAGTCTTTTTTATCCAGAAAAAGTGCAACAATTCTTGCTCAAACTATCAAAAAGTCAGGATTTTAGGCAAACCAAGGGTAGAAAAATCTCCGAACAATTATTTCTCTGATGTTCTCTGTCTCCCCACCCTCCCCACACTTCCCACACTTCCCACCCTCCCTACACTCTGCTTTTTTCAGCAAACCCTAATTATTGCTCTGGTGATTAAGTCTCAAAGTATTTACAGATAAAGGTTTTAGTCTTTTTAGGTCGGTAAAAAGTACACTTGTTTCAGCTCTTAATACTCAAAAAGTTAGTATTTTTAGCAAGAGTTGGGAAAAAAAATTACTCCTCCCCTACTCCCCTACTTTCCCGCTCCCCTACTCCTTAAAAAAGACTTATTCAACAAACCCTAATTAAAGGCAAAACTCAAGAGGCAAGAAACGAGAATAAAGAAGTAGATAAATATCAAGTTTTTTTTCACTCCTGACCTCTGACTTTCGACTCTTTATTTTACTTTAGCTAAGTTTCATATAACCTCCCTGCTATATTTTTTAATTTGGTATAGCAGGATAAAATTGTTTATGAGAAAAAAAGTAGAGGTTTGGTTTCAAAATCTCATTTTGGCTAGAGGAAAAGAGACTAAAAATCTAGAGTAAAATATGACGACTTATTCACGGATTACTATATTACTCTCTTCATAATTATTGATTAATGGTTAATTGTAAAAATTATAAATTTCATTACTATTCACATGACAAAATTAATAAACCTGTTCTGGTTATGCTACATGGTTTTATGGGAAGTAGTAATGATTTTAGAGAAATTATTCCCCAATTATCTAAAAATTTTTGTTGTCTAACAGTTGACTTACCCGGACATGGAAAAACTAGAGTTATTGGGGGAGATGAAAACTACAATATGCCGAATACTGCCAAAGCATTAATTAATTTATTAGATAATTTAAAGATTGAAAAATGTTATTTATTTGGCTATTCAATGGGTGGGAGATTAGCATTATATATGGCTATAAATTTTCCTACTCGGTTTGAAAAAATAATCATAGAATCAGCATCTCCAGGATTAAGAGATGAAGTAGAGCGATCGCTACGTCGTGAGTCAGATTTCAAATTAGCTGATAAGTTGGAAAATAGTAATTTTTCAGAGTTTTTATTTAACTGGTATAATCAACCATTGTTTGAATCCTTGAGGCAACATAATAATGTTGATAAACTGAGAAAAATGCGGTTAGAAAATAACCCATTAGAATTAGCAAAATCTCTCCGAAATTTGGGAACAGGTAATCAATCTTCCCTCTGGGAGAAATTATCAAATCATCAAATTCCTACATTATTAATAGTTGGAGAATACGACCATAAATTTCAAGCTATTAATACAAAAATGGCAGAATTATCTCAGGCTACTAAAGTTAGAATAATTCCTGAATCTGGTCATAATATTCACTTTGAAAATCCTAGAGAATGGATGGCAGCTCTGATAATTTTTTTGGTAGAGGGGAGGCAGAAAAAGTAATTTAAGAAAAGCTAAGTGTCATACAATCCATCAAACAAATTGTCTAAATTATTAGCTTCGTTACCAAGGTGAAAATCTTGACTTTTGTCGAAGATGGTTTTCTAGTGAAAAATACTTTTTGCTCGCCTCATATAATTTTAGAAATGCAAATGTCGTAGTTGTTTTATCTAAACTAATAGCTAGGAAAGTTGTATGTATTTAGGGTTGGCTGAATAAAGTATTTTTGCTGAGGTAGGGAATAGGGAATAGGGAATAGTTAAGAGTCAGGAAAAATGGGAAATGAGTGAAGAGGTCGTCGGCAGAATTATCCCTTAATTTTTCTGCCATAGTCGGCTTCAAATCCTCACTGTTTCAGCTTTTTATACAGAAAACCTTGCACTTTTCCCAGACAAAAAAAGGCACTTACCTTTATGTGTCAATGTTTTAATATTTATTCAGCAAGCCCTATTTAGACTGCTATAGCAATCCTATTTTATTCGTGGCAAAAATATTACTTCTTTTTAGGAAACAGGCAACAGGTGGGAGTTTCAGTTTTTTTATTTACTTTTTGATTTGTTACGGCCTCTGGGCGGATTGCTATATAAATTTTATCCTTCTCTTGTAATCAAAAGGAAGTTCAATTTTTTCAGGAAAACTTACCCAAAAATTATGCACTATCAACTACAGATTTTTCCCTATAAAAGAAACTTCAAACAACCTCTTAAAACCAGTCATGGTATCTGGAATATTAGAGAAGGAATTATTCTACAACTAACTAGCGAAACAGGAAAAATAGGTTTAGGTGAAATTGCTCCTTTGAGTTGGTTTGGTTCGGAAACTTTGTCGGAAGCTTTAGATTTTTGTCACCAGTTGCCAAATAAAATTACAACAGAAACTATTTTCTCTATTCCCGATAATTTACCTACTTGTAAATTTGGTTTTGAGTCAGCTTGGGAAAATATTCAGCAAGCAGAATTAGAGGAAAAAGAAGAATTGAAAAACCCTAAATTTTATAGTGCTTTATTATCAGCGGGAGAGGAAGCTTTAGAAGTTGGGCAACAACTTTGGCAACAGGGATATAGAACTTTTAAATGGAAAATTGGAATTAGCAAAATTCAAACAGAAGTGGAAATTTTTCGGAAGTTAGTGAAAGCACTTCCTCCTGAAATAAATCTGAGATTAGATGCTAATGGTGGATTAAATTTTGAGGAGGCAAAACAATGGTTAGAAATCTGCGAAAGTATAAACTTAATTGAATTTATTGAACAACCATTACCTGTTGATAAATTTGCCGAAATTTTAGAATTAAGTAATGCTTACTCTACCCCTATTGCCTTAGATGAATCTGTTGCTAATCTCAAAACAATGAGACAATATTATGAACAGGGTTGGCAAGGAATATTTGTGATTAAACCTGCTATTTTTGGTTCGCCCTTGCAACTTCGTAATTTTTGCCAAAATAATTATATTGATGCTGTGTTTTCTTCAGTATTTGAAACGAAAGTTGGTAGAAAGGCAGCACTTAAACTTGCTCAGGAATTACAATCAAAATTATTACAAAATCGTGCATTTGGTTTTGGTTTAACCTACTTTTTTGATGAATAAGATTAAATGAAACTTGGGAAGATAATTTTTAGTATTGGTAACTTTTGAAAGAGTATGATAAAGATGTAATTTTTCCCTGAAATATCCTCTGCTGGGAGGGGAGATTTCAGTCTTTATTTGTTTTGCCGAGTCGAGCTTTTACTTATATAGTTACATCCGATGCAAGAGTCTGGTGTAGATGTAATTTTTTCCAGAAATATTCTTTAGTATGGAGGTAAATTTCAGTCTTTATCTGTTTTGCCGAGTCGAACTTTTACTTATATAGTTACATCCGCTCAAAGAGTCTGATTTAGATTTAACTTTTTCCCGAAATATTCTCTAGTATGAGAGGAAATTTAGTCTTTATCTGTTTTGCCGAGTCGAGCTTTTGCCTCTAGATTTATCTCCACTAAAAGATTCTAATGTCAAGGTAACTTTTCCCATAAATATTCTCTGGTATGAGGATAAATTTCAGTCTTTATTTGTTTTGCCGAGTCGAACTTTTACTTATATAGTTACATCCGCTCAAAGAGTCTGATTTAGATTTAACTTTTTCCCATAAATATTCTCTAGTATGAGAGGAAATTTAGTCTTTATCTGTTTTGCCGAGTCGAACTTTTACTTATATAGTTACATCCGCTGAAAGATTATAATCTCAAGGTAAATTTTCCCATAAATATTCTCTAGTATCAGGGTAAATTACAGTCTTTATTTGTTTTGTCTACTCGAACTTTACTTATGTGGTTGCCTCTGATGAAAGATGCGGATTTAGATTTAACTTTTCCCAGAAATATTCTCTGGTATAAACTTTCAATTTTACAAATTTCAATTTTACTGATTTAATCAAAAGAAAATATCTAACCTAGAGACTCCAACCCAAATATTAATATCAGGAATAATAGATGAGTCAAATTTTTAATTACTTAAAAAAATACCAACTCAAAACAGAGCCTAACTTCTTTACCTCTAATCAATTTTCTTTTCTTGTGCAGAAAAAAATTGCTGATTTAATCAAAATATCTAATCCAGAAACCCCAACAAAAGTATTTATCTCAGAATCAAAACCAATAGAATTTCTTGCCAATTTTGTCGCTGCTGTTGCTGCTGGTTGTCAAGTATTTTTATGTAACCATAACTGGGAAAAAATGGAATGGGAACAAGTTTTTAAATTAGCACAACCAGACATAATTTTGGGAAATACCCTCAACCATAAATTTTTAGGAAATAGTTTAGATCAAAATGCCGTTTCCTCTAGAAATGAATCAGATAAAACAACTTTACTGACTCAGCAAAATTTAATTATGATTCCTACAGGAGGTTCATCTGGAAAGATTAAATTTGCTGTTCATACATGGGAAACATTAATTTCATCTGTGAGAGGTTTCCAAGAATATTTCCAAGTACAACAAATTAATTCGTTTTGTGTTTTACCTCTATATCATGTCAGTGGTTTAATGCAGTTTATCCGGTCTTTTACTACTGGGGGAAATTTAATAATTTTGCCATCCTATAAAGACATTTTTGACAAAAAGGAATGGAATATTAACCCCAATAATTTTTTCATTTCCCTGGTGCCAACCCAGTTACAAAATTTGCTAGAAAATGCAGAAATAGCTCACTGGTTATCAAATTTTCAGACAGTGCTTTTAGGTGGAGCGCCTGGTTGGCAAGAATTATTTGATCTAGCAAGAAAATATCAGATTAAATTAGCTCCAACTTATGGAATGACAGAAACTGCTTCTCAAGTTGCCACTCTTAAACCAGAATATTTTTTGACAGGAAATAATAGTAACGGTCAAGTCTTACCTCATGCTCAAATTATTGTTAAAAACGAAAATGGAGAAATATTAGGTGAGCATAAAATTGGAAATATTATCATCAAAGCTAATTCTCTTACTTTAGGATATTATCCCAACATATTTAATAACTCTGAAAGTTTAGTAACGGATGATTTAGGATTTTTCGATGACCAAGGTTTTTTAAATATAGTAGGTCGTTGTAGTCAAAAAATTATTACTGGAGGAGAAAATGTTTTTCCAGCAGAAGTGGAAGCCGCTATTTTCTCAACTGGATTAGTTAAAGATATTTGTGTAATTGGTTTAGGAAATAAATATTGGGGTGAGGTGGTAACGGCTGTTTATGTTGCTAATAATTTAGAAGATACTGGCGAAGATTTGTTGGCTACTATGAATGGAAAGTTGAGCAAATTTAAGCAACCTAAATATTGGGTAAAAGTGGAAAATTTACCTCGTAATTCTCAAGGTAAAATTAATAGGGAATTAATCAAGGAAATTGCTATGGAAAGAATTAAAGATTAAGTGCTAATATTCTTCAATTATTCTCTGGAATACTAAATTTGATTTAGACAAGGGGGTGATAAATGTCTAATATCGCAATCCTGTTTTCTTTTACAAGTGGAAACAACACTTAAGAGGTAAGTGTGCAGCAGTTAGCTAGCCTCTTACAGAGAAAATGTATTATCAGCAATTAGTTATTCAATTAGGGCTTGCTGATTAAATATCAAATTATTGACAGATAAAGGTAAGTGGCTTTTGATATCTGGAAAAATTACCTGGTTTTCAGTTTTTAATGCTGAAAAAGGAGCGGATTTTGGCAATAGTTAGGCAAAAAATTACTTCCCTACTCCCCTACTCGTTAAAAAGACTTTTTCAGCAAACCCTAATTATTGTCTTTAAAAGGAAAGTTAGTATTCAGATATTGAGCAGAAATTACAAAGTATAAATTCATTAAACATCCTTTCTATTTCTGACATCCAAAAATTTTAATTTTTGATACAACATTCCAATTTTTGCTAACTTCACACCAGCTTTATTTGCCATCCTTAAAGGGTTGCCAATAATACCTTCTATTTCTAAAGGTCGTCGTCGCTCATAGTCAATTTTCATGCTAGTTAAATAAGGTGGTAATTTGTCAGTATGGTCTAACATTTTTTGAATATAACTATCTGGAATTTGACGCTGACAACTTTTTGCACCCTCTAAAACTTCCTGCATAATTTCTGTTACTAAGTTTCTTGTATTAGCATCTCCCATAATTTCGTCAGTTCGAGCATCTAAAATTACTGACAAGCTATTATAAGGAATATTCCAAACTAATTTTTTCCATCTTTCTAGTAGTAAATCTTCAGTCAGATTAACCGGAACTCCAGCACTTTCAAAATCCTGACTAATCTCAAACATTTTATTAGTAATTTCAGCAGGTTGATAATTTCTGGCAT
Organism: Trichodesmium sp.; assembly: GCA_051439685.1. Taxonomy (GTDB): domain Bacteria; phylum Cyanobacteriota; class Cyanobacteriia; order Cyanobacteriales; family Microcoleaceae; genus Trichodesmium. The sequence goes on along the minus strand of JBFRWR010000017.1, from coordinate 15,914 downwards.
ATCTTCCAATTCTAATTAAACTATAATCTATATGATGAATATAACCAAAACTTACTTTATTAGAAGCAAGATTACATACCCCTCCAATTACTCTATCCTCGCCAAAAATTTTAGCAATTTCCGGTTCTGCACCTAAGCCATTTTGTAATAGTAAGATAACGCTATTATCTTTTAATAAAGGAGGTAGTAATTCTGGCAATAAATAATTTTGTGTTGTTTTTAATGCCACAATAACTACATCACATTTCGGCATTTTATTAGTATTGTTATAGCCGTTAACTTCAGGCAGATTAAAATCACCATCTTTGGATTTTATAATTAAGCCATTTTCCAGAACGTGCTGATAATCACTATGTAGTAAAAAATGAACTTCTAATCCTAATTTTTGTAGTTTTGCACCGTAAAAACCTCCTAGTGCGCCACTGCCAATTATGGCATAAGTATTGTTTGACATTTAATTTAATTGATATAAAATTCGACTGTAGCAATATCAAATGATTCGTGAAAAAAACTGTAGGGATTTAGTTATATTAATTCCACTTTTACTTGGGTTTGGAGACGAAACCCCTACGATAAAATATTATAATCCATGAGCAGGTTACTATATTTTTTATTTTATAGTTTGCAGCATTTAGCTATTAGTTCAAATCCAAACTATTGGTTGTAAAGGATTTCAATTTTATTAATATCCTCAAAGTTTTTTGTAGTGCTGTAGTTAATCAAAAAGAAATAAGAATGAAAATGGAAAGTATAGTGCTATCCGCAAGTCAAAAGTTAAAAGTAATCTCTAACTAAATTTGTCAAAGTCTTATGTTATTCTTAACTAGATGAAAGCTGACTAAGATATTATGACTAATACATTTGAAACTCTAGAATGTGATACTGATATTTTGATGATTGGGAAGGATACTTTTACTGTTGAAAGGTTTAAAGAGTTAGCAAGAAAAAGAATAAATGCTAGATTCTCGAAACTATATGTAGATAAAGACGCAAATTGTTCTAAGGAAATTGCCTCTTGGCTTTTTGAACAAAGTCTAGAAATTATTGAAAATGAAACAATAATTACATTTGGAAATATCAAGTTAATTTTTCCAATAGAAGGTATTAACTGCAAGATGTTAAAACTTGGTTCTAAAACTTGGAAACCTGGTAAGCTGAGAATTCAAGTCATGCTCCAAAAAGCTAGTATTCAAACTATGGAATTTGAATTCTGTTATGACGAACCTCCACAACTAGAATCACCATTAGATGATATTCGAGAAAGAGAAGATTATCAACAACTTTTAAATAATCAATAAACTTGTAACTGTCTTATTATGCACCCTGAAAACTCAAACAACTTTTCTAATCTATCAATCAAATTAATCTAATTATTAGATCAATATGGCTTAACTTGACTGATATAAAATTCTGGTCTGTTATGACTATATTTATTCAAACCTTTCAATTGTATTTGATTTATATTAATAGTATTTTCTCTATATCCTGTAATATTTCTCGTCAAACAAATCCTCCCATCAATACTAAGAAAGTATATTTATCTATAGCTCCAGTTTCAGTTACCTGAATATTATGGATAAAGGTAGAAAAAACAGCAGTAAGTAAAAACAGAATTACAACTGCAACTATTATAAAAATCAGCTATTTCTTATCAAAGACTATAACTAAAGCAACTATGGAAATAATTTCCTGATTTTAAGCCGCGATTAAATTTTTGAGTTACGAGTCGTCCGTGGAATAAAAGCAATACAGGAAAAATATGAAAAAATTCTCCCTTAGTTCCTGACTCCGCTACTTTTAAGATTAGAATCAGACTTTCCCCCTAATCAAATTTTCCCCTCCCTTCTCAGTGGAAAATCACAAGCATTTTCATTCTCTGAAGCACCTTAAAAAAATCGCGCCTCAAAAGATTTTCCGTTGCATCCTCACAATTTTTGTGATATTATAAAAATTCGTGGGGGTTGTTCGCCTATACGCATGACTTTTTATTCAACTAAATCTCCTGACGATAATGAAAAATTCCTGAATATTTCTGAGGAGCAATAACAGAAAAATTTTCATTTGATGAAGCTCTCCACAAATACTTGTTTCTACACTAATCAAATTTTCCCCTCCCTTCTCAATGAAAAATCACAAGCATTTTCATTCTCTGAAGCACCTTGAAAAAATCGCGCCTCAAAAGATTTTCGGTTGTATCCTCACAATTTTTGTGATATTATAAAAATTCGTGGGGGTTGTTCGCCTATACGCATGACTTTTTATTCAACTAAATCTCCTGACGATAATGAAAAATTCCTGAATATTTCTGAGGAGCAATACCAGAAAAATTTTCATCTGATGAAGCTCTCCACAAATACTTGTTTTCCCCCTAATCAAATTTTCCCCTCCCTTCTCAGTGGAAAATCACAAGCATTTTCATTCTCTGAAGCACCTGAAAAAAAAATCGCGCGTCAAAGGATTTTCCGTTGCATCCTCACAATTTTTGTGATATTATAAAAGGTATGGGTTGTTTGCCTATAAGCATGAATTTTTATTCAACCCTATTGCCAATGTTGTAGAAAGGAAAATCAATGTAAAAGATAGTAAATAGCTTCTATAAATAAAAATATTGTAAATGCTATTCTCAAGAGATTTATTAAACCAAAAAAAAGGTTCAAACATATCTAGAACCGTAATTTTTATCCCTTGATATTTGCCAAACTAGGAACTTTCAAAACTCAATAACCATCTCCTAATTTCATCCGATAATTTTTCCCTACTTCTAGTTCGAGGAGAAATACAAACGTGCTTCGTATTAGCTCTCGCCACCCACTTTTCTTCCACATCCTTTAAAAAGACTTGATACGAAATTTCAAACTCATAATCTCCCCAACTTTTAGGCATTAATTCAATAGTTAATTCATCCCCACAAAACATCGGAAGACGAAAATCAACATTAGCATGAACAATTGGAATAGCAACTTCTTGATTACTAAAAAAAGCCTTCAAATTAATAGCAAATTCTGCTAAAGATGCCTCATAAGCTTCATGGCAAATTGCTAAAACATTAGCAAAATAAACTACCCCTGCAGCATCAGTATCCTGAAAATAAACTCTTCTTTTATACTCAAAAGACATTGATAAAACTGAATTAAATTTTTAGAATAAATCATATATCGAAAAATTAGAAATAGGGGTTTATCTCTAATTTTAAGATCAGAAATAGGTAAGCATTCAGCGGTCAGCTAACAGCTATCAGCTTCATTACCTTTAAAAGAGAAAAAAGTAATAAGCGAGATTTGCAAGAATTAAAAGTTACTGTAAAAGTCCATCAGTTAACCTAAAAAGTCTATGGAGCTACATCGTTCATTTTTATTGCTGGCAAGGGTAGCATTCCGCAGGAAAGGATAAGCTGACTGCTAATAGCTGAATGCTTACAGAAATAGTAATATCAAATTCCGTTAGAAAAAAATACTTATATCCTAAACAGTCAAAGATTTAATTGGATTGAATTCCCTATGACTAAGATGAATTTAATATATCTAATATATAATGGTAAACATTAAGTATTTCCTACGGAATATTAGGTATTTATGTCGCGCAGCAAAACAGCTTTTAAAGGTAATAACTGATGACGGATAGAAGTGACTTTATGCTTTCCGAAAGAATGATTCACAAATATAACTTTTAATTATTTTTAGATATCAATTCCTCCTTACTAAATAACTCCTGGCTGATAAGTTATGTCTGCAAAATTATTGACCTAATTAAGAATTTGTCTAAGCTTTGTATAACAGGCAATTACTCAAATGCTAGTTTGTAATTTAGGGGTTGCTGATTAAATCTCAAAGCATTGACAGATGAAGATAAGTGTCTTTTTAGGTATTGAAAAAGTATCTGGTTTTCAGCTACTCATGTTCAAAAAGTTAGTATTTTTAGTAAGAGTTGGGCAAAAAAAATTACTCCCCCTACTCCCCTACTCCTTAAAAAAGACTTTTTCAGCAAGCCATAATTAATTTGGCTTAGGTACTTACCGCAAAATAAAAGTATAACGCCTCTCTGTTTAAAGATAAAAAAGAAATAATATTTCCTTATATTCAATTTGATAGTTTTAACAAGAGGTAATTATCCATTATGAATTAATAAACTTATGGCTAAATGCTTACATAAAATATCTCAATTTTTGCCAAAAGTTTCATTTCAAAAGAAGCAATTACTAAAATATTAATTTAGTATTTTTAATTGCATCTCAATCAAAAGTATTTTTTTGAATTAAAGCAGGAGGGAGAAGGCAATAAGCACAGGAAATATTAACCCATTATGACATCCAGAAAATAACTCCAGTCTAGTCATTTCTTATTACCTCTTAACTCCTGAATTATACTTGTCAGCTAATTATTAATTAACCTTTATTTTTAACCATCATTACATCAATAATCTTAGTAGCTACCTCTTCGGAAATTTCCAAAGCATTATACAATTCATTTAAAAGTTGTTCCTCCTCTTCAGCAAGGTCTCCATCTACTAAAACCAAATCTGCACTAATAGCAAAAACTGTTTCCTTCAAATCTTTAGGCAATTTAGCAACCGCAGCATCAAATAAAGGCTTAATTTCCTTATTTTTAATCATACCCAAAAGACGATCCAAAACTTCTCTCTTACCTTCATCTGAATAATTACTAAATAGTTCCATCCGAGAGAAAATATTACTAATACCTTGTTTTTCACTTTCAGTAATAATACCATCTGCAGCTACAGCAATTAAAGCGATCGCTGCAAAAGCTTCAGCAGGTTCTAATTTAATATCAGTAGCTTGTATTGTTGTTGTTCCTTGATCAAAAAGACCCATTTTAGTTACCTCATTAGTAATATTTTTACTGTTGCTACGATCCAATTTTTTCCGAACCGTAGATGTTAGATTTTAGGAAATAGTTTGTTGTTTATAAGTTATATATGATTAAAGTTTACTTAACACCTAATACCTATAAAATTAAGTGAAAAAAATTAATCATTATTCAACAGAACCTATCAACCTACTACTTGCCACCTACCATCTTTTTCAATACTTCTCAAAAATTGCTAAATTAGCTTTGAGAAAATCAATAAATTGTCGTGCTGTTCGCCCAGAACGACCATTATTTCTAGTTGCCCATTGTAAGGCTTGATAATCTAAATCTTCAGGAGATAGATTAATTTTTTCTTGTTTTGCCAGATGTCTGACAATACTTAAATAAGTATCTTGGTTAGCAGGTTCAAAAGTTAAAGTTAAACCAAAGCGATCGCTAAAAGAAAGCTTTTCTTGAACCGTATCCCAATTATGCACCTCATCTCCATCTTTTGGGTGAGGACGATCATTAAAAAATTCTCTAATTAAATGCCTTCTATTTGATGTAGCATAGACTACCACATTCTGTGGTTTAGCAGTTAAATTACCTTCTAAAACAACTTTTAGAGCTTTAAAATTATCATCATCTTCTTCAAAGGAAAGGTCATCAACAAAGATAATAAATTTTTGTGGAACATTGCGTAATTTTTCGATAATTAATGGTAAATCTTTTAAATCTGATTTAGCCACTTCAACCAAACGGAGTTGACGTTGATTATACTCATTTAATAATGCTTTTACTAGGGAAGATTTACCAGTACCACGACTACCATAAAGTAGTACATTAAGTGCTGGATATCCTGCTAGGAGAAATTCTGTATTTTTGATTAAGGTATCTCGCTGAAATTCATATCCAACTAATTCTGTTAACTGTACTGGATCGGGATGAGTAATAGGTAGTAGTTGACTGCTACGCCATTCAAAAGCAATTGAGTTGGCAAATAAACCTGTGCCAAAATGACGATAATGAGTAGCGAGAGTCTCAATAGCATCTGCCCAATTTTCTAAAGTTCTGAATTTTTCATATATAGGTTTTTTTGTTTCTGATTCTAGTTCCCATGCGATGGGAGGTTGTTCTAATTTAACTATTATTTTTATCCATTCACTAATTATTTTGCCACTACACTGATAAAGATTTTGTAAAATTTGCAAATCATGTTTTGCTGCTAGAATTAGGTTGGGTGAAAGACTATTTAAGTTTTTTTCTTGAACTTGTCTACTAAAAGGATTATCATCCTGAATAATCTGAGAAATTAGATATTTTTGCCAGGAAATATTTTGACTAGCAATAGTTTTAAACCATTTACTATAAGCTTGAATACATTCAATACTATTTATATCATTTTTAGACAAACATTTTAACAAATGTATAAAAGCTTTACCAACTGTTTTTTTGAAAACAGACTGATATAACAAAAGAGATGCTATTTGGTGTTGTAAATTTTTAATTTTACTAATAATTTGAGATTCTAAAGAAGACATAATTAATCATTGTATTTTATGACTAAATAATTGTTTATTTTTGATTAACAATATAGCAACTATAAATCATTTGTAAAAAATTCAAAAATAGATAAAAACTTTAAAACTCTGAGAAAGGATTTCTCAAGTAAATCTTAAGGGGAAAATCTTGCTATTTAGTGGGTTAAGGCCAACCTTAAATCAGGAAAAATTATAGTCCTATGCCCGCCTAACCGACCCGACAACGACTTAATTTTTTGTTTACAAACAGTCTCTTATAGCTATTATCTATTGCTTGTTTACAAGATTATTTATTCACAAACTATAGTCATTCTGAATAAGACTGGGACGAGTGTTTCTTTATCTAGAAAGGGTTTCAGCCAAAAAAGTGTTTCATCCTTATTTGAAATGACTATATTTGGGATTGCTATAGTTATTTGGCATAGATAAATATGTAGAACTTAAACAGTAATCTTACTATCTTTAGCCAATCAACTGCTATTCTTTTAGATTGACTTAATATATACCCAAAAATAGGAAAATATTCTCAACTATTTTATAGTAGTCCTCAATCAGAGCTATTTCATTCTCAACTGTACTATTTTGTGTATTTACGAAAATACCTTATTTAGAGCTTCTAGAAAATTTATCTTTCCCTACCTGAAAGTAAGTAAATTCATGCTCAAAATCTAGAATGAAATGACCCTGAGTCCTCAATTTTGTTCTGCCCAGAATATATCAAAATTTGCAATATATCAATATATAATATAGCAATCCTAAATTGTTCTTAACAAGTTTTATAATAGCTAAAAAGAGCTGAAAAATTTCAAAATTATGAATCCTGACTCCTGTACGGGCGATTAGCGAATCGCCCCAACACCCAAAAAAAAGCAACCGATTAGAGGACTGTTATAGCAATCCTATTTTATTCGCGGCAACAATCTTACTGATTTTTAGGGAATAGCGAATAGGTGGGAGTTTGAACTTTTTAATTTATCGCAACCTATTTAAGAGTGCTATATATAGATAACATAAATAATAATCTGCTCATTTCGCTCTAATTTATACATTTATCAAAAATGATTTACATATAATTTCTAACATTATTTTTTTATTGGGTCTTATTTAATTATTATTGAATATAACAGTTTCCAAAAAACGTGAGGTACAAAGTTTGAACTTTGAGGTAACACTTAACAGGGAACAGGGAATAAATAAAACGACAAAAGACAAAAGATAAATGTACCTTACCGAAATAATTAATAATTAAACAATTAAATAATTAGATAATTCACGCCTTGAAGCCTCCCCTTGGCTGTGCCGCCAGCTGTCGCTCTACAAGGGGAAAAAGCGGTTGAGGGATGGCGAGGTTTCCCGCTCTTACAGAGCCGCTCCGCTAACGCCATATCCAATCAACCAAGAGAAATAAATCTTTTCGTGATTAGCGTCAATCCTCTCCCTAAAAGGGAGAGGTAATTATCAATTATCCATTAATGAAGAAGCTCTAGAAACCCTATAATATTAAGATTTAATAAATTTACTAGCCATTTCTATCAACTAAGGTTTATAAATTAATTTTAGTTTTTGGAATTTAAAAATAATGAATATAAATATCGCCATAATAGCAGCGATCGCCTATGGTATATTAGCCATTCTAGGCGGAATTATTGGATATAAAAAAGCAGGCAGTAAAATATCCTTAATATCTGGTAGTGTTAGTGGTTTACTACTAATTATGAGTGGAATTATTCAAATAATCGGTATGAATTGGGGTTTAATCTTTGCTACAGTCATTACAACTATTTTAGTAATTACATTTATTATTCGTTTAGTGAAAACTCGGAAAATGATGCCTTCAGGATTAATGATTTTAACTGGTCTTGTGACAGCAGGAATTATGGTTTATCAAATTAGTATAAATAATTCAGCTATAGCTTAATAGCATTTTGTAGGGGTCATTAAGTAAAGTTTTAATCTTACAGAAGTTTTCGAGTTGATGAGGTAAAAAAATCTATGGTGTTAGAAATTAGGGAGTAGGGAAAATAGAGAGTAATTTAGAAATATATTCCACTATCTTTAAAAAGTCATGTAATATTGATCGCCAGTTCTCTTTTCCTAAAAATATCAAATTTTATAATTGATCAACTTGAAAACTTTTGTAAGTCAAAAATAGAATCTACCATTTAGATAAACTCAGTTTTTATCTACTTTAATACTAAGAAATACTGATATATCATTCCTTAAAAACTATCTTTTTACTCATTACTTGTTAGAGAAACCTTAAAGAGAGTTCAAATTAATTACACAATTATCTGTTGACGAACTATTGACTAGAAAAACCTGATAAGTAGGTAGACAAAATTATTTGTGTCTTTGCTGTTTATTTACTAATCGGCTACATTTCCCTTTAGCTCTTACTTTTTGAATCTTACCTACCATCGCCAAAATATTAAATTAATTATGTCCAGGTACTTATAGCGTTTCTCAAGCTGATGAGGTACAGTTGTTTTTCTTATTTTTACTCCCTACTCCCTACTCCCTACCTTCACAAAAAGACTTTTTCAACAAACCCTAACTATAACTATCGTCGCCAAAGTTTAATAGTTCTATCCTTACTACCACTAGCAATACTATTACCATCAGGACTAAAACTAACCGTATAAATCTCATCTGTATGTCCAGTCAAAGTATTCATTAATTCTCCTGTTTGTAAATCCCATATTTTAATACTTTTATCCTTACTACCACTAGCAATATACTGACCATCAGGACTAATATCAATAGAAACAACTTCAGCACTGTGACCAGAAAGAGTTTTAATTAACTTTCCTGTTGTTAAATCCCAAATTTTAACAGTTTGATCATAACTACCAGTAACTATTTTTTTTCCATCTGGAGTAATATCAATAGACCGAATCACTCCTGTATGTCCAGTCAAAGTATTCAGCAAATCACCAGTCTTTAAATCTTCAATTTTTATAGTTTTATCTGCACTACCACTCACCAATATTTTACCATCAGAACTAATAGCAATAGCATAAACTATATCCGAATGATCAGGGAAATTAAAAACTAAATAACCTGTTTCTAAATCCCAAATTTTAACAGTTCTATCTCCACTAGCACTAGCAACTATTTTATGATCAGGACTAATAGCAACAGACCAAATAGGCGCTCGATGTTCAAAAACCCGAAATGGTTCTCCTGTTGCCAAATTCCAAACAATTACCCTCCAGTCATAAGTACCTGCAACTAACTGAGTAGCATTACTATTAAAAGCAATTGACCAAATAGGAGAATTATCTCCTGCAAGTGTGTTAATCACTTTTCCTGTAGGTATTTCTAAAATTTTTACCGTTGTATCTCTACTACCAGTAGCTAGCATTTTTCCATCTGGACTAAATACAACAGTACCAACAGCAGCTAAAGATTGATATAAACTTTCTACTTGATAATTCTGCCAATTTGTACCGTGTTTACATTTTTGCAAAATATCTTGAGCTTCAACAAAAATACTAGATTTTTCACTAATTAAAGTTGTTTGTTTGATGCAATTTTCATAATTACGTTCTGCATATAAGCTTTTAAATAAATTTAATTGTTTTAATTCTTGTTGTTGCTTTTCTAATGCTTGCTGTTGGATAATTTGATTATAATTTTGGAACTTAATATATCTATAAATGCCAAAGATTACTGCAATGATAATGGCAAATACACCTAAAAATGACCACAAATTAAAAGATAAATTTTGGGAGTAATTTATCAATTTTTTTTGCAATTCAATTAATAGAGATTTAGGTAATACCCTATCTTCTATTAACTCTACATCTTCCTGAGTTAGTCCTAAAAATTCCTGTAGATATTGTAACTCTTCACGAGTTTCTTGGCTAAAGGGATATTGTTGTTTAATAGCTGCTTGTAATGTTTGTTCATATCTCTCCCCTTTTTCCCGATATTTACGGTAAGGATTCAATATTTCATCCTCAATTATTTCCGTTTCTTCTAATGATAAATCTAAACTTTCCCGTAATTCATCTAAAATTCTTCTACCGACAATAGAAATATCTCCTTGATAACTAGCCCGACGCACAACTTCTTGACGATAAATTTCTGTGTTATTTATAGTTGAACTTAAGTCATCATTAATTCTTTTTAAATCAGCTATAACTTCTGCCGCAGACTGGTAACGTTCACGATAATCATAACGCACCATCTTATCTAAAATATCTGCTAGAGCTGTAGAACAATTTATTAGATGTCGCCAAAATATTTCTCTTCTATTACCATTATTATCTTCGTTATCTTTTAGTTGAGATAATTCACTACTTGGCAATCCTGTAATTGCCTGAATTCCTATCATTCCAACAGCATAAATATCACTATTTAATTGGGGATTATATTCAAATTGTTCAACAGGCATATATTCCATAGTACCTATTCTTGCTGTAGGTTTTTGTTGGGTAAGATTAATTTCTTTAACTGCCCCAAAATCAATTAATACCAACTTATTATCTAATTTTCTTCTAATAAAATTAGCAGGTTTAATATCTCGATGAATTACACCATTTTCATGCACAAATACTAAAATTTCCAAGATTTCCTGAAGGAGTATAATAATTTGTGATTCAGACAAAGGTTGACCAGGTACAATTTCATTATCTAAAGATTCACCTGGAATATAAGATTCAACTAAATAAAACTCTTGATTTTCTTCAAAATAAGCAAGTAATTTAGGAATTTGATTGTGTTGAGATAGCTTTTCTAATATTTGTGCTTCTTTCTGAAACCGACTACGAATTATTTCAATAAATCTTGGATCATCAATATTTGGCTGTAGATGTTTCACAAAACATTGTGGTTCTCCAGGGCGATGAATATCTTGGGCTAGATAACTATAGCCTAACTCTCCTGATTCAATAATTTTAATAATTTGATAACGTTTATCTAAAATATTTGTAGTCATCATAGTAGAGCCTTTTTTTTATTAATTATTGTTTTAACAAGGAAAAACCAAGAAGATATTAAAGTGAATGAGGATATTGACAGAAGACGCTCTGCATCTAAAAACCCGAATCAATTGTAGACACCTTGTAGACGGTAGTGGCTAACACACCAAAAAATTTGCAATATTAGGGACAAGTTTCGTGTTAAATTAATAGTTTTATAAAGCTGCATCTCAATTTTGAAAAAATCCAAAAATTTATCGCTTTTAGGGAATAGGGAATAGAGAATAGGAAAAAAGTATTTTGGCAAATACTTGAGATGCACCCTGTTATAAATTATCAGATAACTCGTCCCTAATCCAATAATAATTATGCACAGCCATTAGTTGTGTCAGTCTAGTAGGTGATTAAATCCAGAAAGGAAAAAATTAAATAATTTCTAGCCTTGATATTTAGGACTATCAAAATATTCAAAAAAATAACTAGATACATAACATAAATAGGTTATAAAAAAAATGGCAATCATACCTCGCAACTAATCCTAAAGTTTAATTTAAAATGTATATATAGCAGTCACTAATTTAGATGTAAAAATTGACTTTTTTTTCAAAAGAAGAAAATATAAAAGTTATCATATTCAATAGACAAAGTAAAATTTAAGTGCAAATCTTAACTAATCAAATTTCCTGATTCAAGAACTAAAAATCAGAAGTGTAAGAATAACCATGAATAATTAATTTCAGGGAATATGTTACCCCAGAACACAAATTTATTCTGGTAAACAGTTTAATATGAAAGGCTAAATCATAATTTAGGCCAGCAATAGCAAAGGCAAAATTTGAGTAGTGCTATCATAAAAATAAATATAGCTAAAATTTAGATATAGGGAGTGAAACTAGATGAGTCATGAAATAATAGCAATCAAGAGACCTGTTAGACCAAAACAACCAATTGAATCAGATTCTACTCAGGAGACGCTACCTAAACAAACTGAGTCCAGACTAGAAAAACCATCTTCACCCAAAAGTCCTTCATTAAAAACAGAACGTACAAATCAAACCCTTAAATCAGAAAGACCTAGAAAACCAGGAAAACCAAAGCTCAAAAAATCAATTCAACAAGTTACTAACGCCCAGGGTAAAGTCTTTAATTCAGGAGAGAAAATTTTAGTATCAGCACCTTGGAGTAGTATGGTAGAAGCAGTAATTACAGGTTTTTATAAAGCACCAGAAGGTTCTACCTGGGCAATTTTTCTGCCTCAAAAATCTCTACCTAACTGGAAGTGGGAAAAAGGTTGTATTAGAGCTGAATTACTAAAAAAAGCATAATTAAACCAAAAAATAATATTAAATCTAGGGTGTTCAGCATCTACTAAATAATGACAAATATTGAAATTTTATTGTTGAGCTTTCTCAAGATTTATGAACTGGGAGGGAAATTATCAAAAATTAAAATCAAACTAATTTTCCCTCTCAAAAACATATAGCGTTTTCATTATAAAATTCGGAAACCTAGTTCTATTAACAAGGGAATAGTAACGAAGGGAAAAGAGCATTAAATACTAGCTTTGCACAAGGATTAGTGGTGAATAAAGACAAGATTTTTTATGAGAAAAAACTCAATCTAGATTGACATCTCATTTGAAAATTCTATATATAGCAATCCGCGCATAGGTGGCAACAAATCAAAAAGTAAATAAAAAAGCTGAAACTCTTACCTGTTCCCTATTCCCTAGCGCAACAACAAGCAGCAAATGTTCCGATATGTCCCAATTCAGCTTGACAATCAATTATTACCGAATTATTAATTATTAATTATTAAATAATTCGCGCCTTGAAGCCTCCCCTTGGATAGGGGAAAAAAAGAAATAATATTTCCTGATATTCAATTCCGTAACGGTTTTAACCTTCTTGTAATTATCAATTATCAATTAATGAATGTTTTTCCTTTTGTTATTACTGTCAGAATAATTGTTATAGGACTACATTAATTGGTTAGGACATTTATAAATCCTAGAACCCTTTCAAAGTCTACTATTCCCTATTCCCTACCTCAGCAAAAATACTTTTTCAGCAAACCCTAATTGATAATTTCTGGATCGGAATTAATTTTATTTTTTAAATCAAAATTTATTTGCAGTAATTATTAGCCTTGGTTCAGCGAGATAAACATCTGTCCTATAAACTAAATAAACCAAACCTTTTTTATCTACCCATCGCTTATAGATTACCTCTAAACTTTTCGTAATCTCTTCTCGTTCTGAATCTTGATTTGGCACCGATGAAGAACTCATAATTCGACCAATTAATCCCGGCAAATCTAACTCTTGTCGATGAGCAAATACTAAATGTCTAATATCCACAAAATCAAGAGTATCTTCTAAAGATGCAAGTGAAAGATGACGTTTATTTTTAGCCCTTGAATGAGACTTAGATATTTGCTTCATTAAATTACTATTTTCCCTAGTAAATCCATCTTCCCTATTCCAATTATTTCGGACAATAGCTAACCTACCAGATGGTTTTAAAATTCTGTGAAATTCCTGTAGTGTAGGTTCTAATTTAAACCAATGAAAAGCATGAAAACAAGTTATTAAATCAACAGATTCATTAGGTAAATTAGTTACCTCCGCAGTTCCCTCCTGAAATTTGATTAAAGGATGAGGTAGAGCAGCATTTCTCATCTCAAGATTTGGCTCAATAGCGATTACATTGATTCCCTGTTCAGCTAACATTCTAGAGCCAATTCCTGTACCTGCTCCAATATCTGCTGCTACTAATTTTTCATAATTTTCAAATCCATTAATTATAGCACTAATTGCTTCTTTTGGATAGTTAGGTCTATACTTGGCGTAATCTGTCGCTCGGTCAGAAAACCGATTTAGTGGGTTCATGTTATCTCAACAGTCTTTAATTGATATTTTTATCCACAACTTTAACTCAATTGAGGTACAGTTGTTTTTCTGATTTTTTACTCCTCATTTCTTTATCTTCTCTACTCCCTACTCCCTGCTCCCTACTCCCTAAAACAAAATAATTTTGTACCTCACCTGTATGGGAATTGCTATATAAAGTCTTTCATAAGAAAATATTTATAATTTTGAATTTCAGCGAAAATTTGATATTCTCAAAAGATTAATTTTAATTGTGAAAGTAATAGTAAATCTTGAGAAAAAACTGTAAAATTAACTATAGCACTACGTTAATTGGTTAGAAGATTTATAAATCCTGGAACCCTTTAACAGTCTACCATTTTCTATTCCCTATTCCCTATTCCCTATTCCCTATTCCCTAGCACTATAAAAATATGAACATTGACCCCCGTGAATCTCTAATCTATGCTGCTACAAACTTTTATCAAAAAGGTTGGATGGTAGGTACTGCGGGTAATCTTTCCGCCCGTTTATCTGATAATAGTTTTTGGATTACTGCTAGTGGTCGTCCGAAAGGAACATTAACCGAACAAGATTTTGTGCGAGTAGATATAAATGGTCAAGTCTTAGAAACACCAAATCCTAATTTCCGACCTTCTGCTGAAACAAGTATTCATCAAACTATTTATCAACTTTTTCCAGAGGCAAAAGCTTGTTATCATGTACACTCTATTGAGGCAAATTTAGTTTCTAATTTTACTGAGGGAAATGGTTTACTTTTACCATCACTAGAAATGTTGAAAGGTTTAGGAGTTTGGGAAGAAAACCCCTGGGTAGAAATGCCACTATTTGTCAATCATTTAGAAGTCAAAAAAATTGCTGATGAAATTAGCGATCGCTTCCGAGAATCTTTACCCAAAATTCCAGTGTTACTAATTCGTAACCACGGGGTTACAGTGTGGGGTGACTCTTCTGAATCTGCTTACCATTATATTGAATTAGTAGAATATATTTTCCGCTATATGATGGCTGCGAGACAAGCTAGTTTTTAAGTTATAGCAATTACAACACCTTCGGTTGAATACTAAAAAATAACTGTTGTGAGGAGTCAGGAGTCAGGAGTCAGGATTCAGGAGAAAAGAAAGGAGGAAAGTAAAGAGAATTTGAGTATTTCTTTGGTACTGTCGGTACTGTCAGTCCTTAAATTTTCTTATAACTGATTATCCGAACATGATATAATCATATCAAATCCGCTTGATTCGGTATAAAAAAATGTTTCATCTTCAGAGTCTTTCTCTCCCCATCTCCCCACACTCCCCACCCTTCCCACACTCTATTATCTAATTACACCAATGCTACCGGATTTGATATCATACACCATTTGTAGGGGGGATTGGCCAATCGCCCCTACTAGATATGGCGGTTATGCGTAAGTCCTGATAGTACAAATTTGTAGGGGCGGGTTTCAGCAGAAATTTTCATGCTTACTCTCAGATTTAGATAAACCCGCCCCGTCCGAAGATGGCTTATATCTCACATTCCGCACGTCAAATTGTAACATTAAAAGTAGTATGAAAAATGGTGGTTAGCTAAGTATTTATAGTGTATAAATCATCTGATTGACCGTTATCATTCGTCAAATTTTTCGGGAAAATATTAAGCAGAAATACTTGATTAATTTACTCCTATTGACCATCAAGATTTTCTCCTGTCTCCTGTCTCCAGTATAGCTGTCTCCTTTTTTATACTACGTTTTGAAGTGCGGAATGTAGGT
>JBFRWR010000016.1:0-7333 GCA_051439685.1 Trichodesmium sp. | reverse complement strand
AAATTTATGAATACTCGATTAGCAATTGTCACAGGTGCAGGTGGTGCTGTTGGAGGTTCCTACCTCAAACATTTTTTAAAAGCAGAAAATACAAAATGTGTGGCTCTTTCCCGGAGCAATTTAGAAGTAAGCGAAATTATCCAATTTAAAGTCGATCTCCTAGATGAAAAAAAAACTAGGGAAGCTATTGAACAATTAGACCTGAGTGAAGTTTCTGATTTAATCTTAGTCCATGGTGTAGGTAAATTCAAATATGAAGATTTAGAATCTCTGCCCCACCTCAACCGTGATCGCCACAAGATAGATGATGAAGTATTCTCGTCAAATTACCATACTTTTGTGAATGTCGTCAATCCTTTAGTAAAAAAACTTAACGAAGAACATCAGCGCGGGCGGAAAATAACCCTCGCCCTTTGTGGTTTTGGTTCCATTAGTGATAAATACAAAATCCCGTTTTGGCGTTCTTATACTTATGCGAAAGATACTTTACGCCAATATATCAAAGATTTAGCTAAGTCAGAAGAGTGGAAAGGATTAATTCGGGGACGTTTTATTAATGTTAGTACCACAGATACAGGTAATGAAAATAAATTACGTCCTAATGTAACTCTTGCAGAAAAACAATATTGGTTAAAACCAGAAAAAATTGTAGCTCAATCTATGCCAGTTATTGAAAGTTTACAACCTTTATGGCAAGAAATAGATGTTTATGAAATTTTGCCAGGATTTAATCCAGAAGAATATTACAACGACTATCAGACCATTAAACAAAAATGGGAACGTCAGATGGGTTTGATCAGCGCTTGACATACTCCCGACGCTCCCCTAAGAGAGAGCGCGGGATTCTTCAGTCAGATTAGCCCTGACCGCAGTTTTAACAGAAGTGATGTCCTCCTCCTGTGTTGATAACAATCCGATTTTTTGTATTAGGAGTGCTGAGTTATAATCCCTGTCTAATTCTTGTCCACATCTAGGGCAAGAATGCCAGCGGTCTGACAAGCTTTTAGAGACTTTATTCAAGCATTCCCAACAATACTGAGATGTGTCTTTTGGGTCTACTTTGATAATTCTCTTGCCCAACTTCCAGGCAACATACTCTAAGACTTGAACAAACTGGCCAAATGCTGCATCCTGCAAAGACTTATTCAGTCCTGACTTAGCTGATTGACCATTGGGCAAAAACTGACCATTATCTCCTAATTTAGCTTTGCAACGTCTGACTAAAGAAGCTATCTGTAGGTCTTCGAGGAAGATCACTTGACAATCACTAAACAAATGATAAGCCAGCTTGAATTGCCAATCCAAACGTTGTCTAGCTATTAGTTGATGGAGTTTAGCTATTTTACCTTTGAGAATTTTCCAAGATTTTGAATGCTTTGGTCTTTTAGCCAACCTCACTTGAAGTTTAGACAACCGATGTTGAGATTTTCTGAAAAACTTAGGAACTTCTATAAACTCACCATCACTGGTGACAGCATAATGCAACAATCCTAAATCAATACCTTTCGAGTTGTTTTCAGTGGGTTGAATTTCTGCAACCTCTACAGGTAAGGTCTTGTCTTCTAATGTGAAACTGATATACCATCCGTCAACTTCACGAATAACTGTACCTGTCTTCATCTTGAATCCTAATGGTATTGGGCGATTGTAGACAAAGGGAACTAAACCAATCTTTGGCAAATTGATACAATACCGACCGTTAGCATTTTTGACAATATTAGTGTTTGATAACTGGGGATAACTAAAAGAATTATAGTAATGTTTACCTTTAAATTTAGGTCTACCGCTGGTTTTACCGTTTTTATCTGGCTTGGTAAAGTTATCCATAGTAGTTTGTACACGCTGGACAACATCCTGCAAAACTTGGGAATGGATAGACTTATACTCAGGGAAAAGTTTTTTAGTCTGTGCTAAATCTGCTAATTGAACAGTCTCCCACAAAACATAACCATTGACTATATTCGGATGCTCATCCCCTTTCTTGGTTATCGGATTACCATTGCTGTCCTTTTTTCTGCCGTCGCGCTTTTGTACTCTAAACTCAGGAATGTTTTGATAAATTCGTTCTACTGGCACTACTGAAACATTAACTGGACAAGCATTTACTGGTGTGCGCGTTGCTTCAAACCAATTTAACCGTTCAGCTAAACGGTAATTGTATTGCTTCCTAGCCATTTCTAACCAATTATTAATAATAACCGCTTGACTTTTATGGGGTTTTAGCTTGTACTTGTATTTCAATAGCATGGCAGAATCGACATAAATCTCAAAACATTGACAGATAAAGGTATTGGCCTTTTTTTATCTGGGAAAAGTACAAGGTTTTCGGTATAAAAAGGTGAAAAAGTTAGGATCTGAGGCAGAATTCCCTACCTCAGCTTAATTCTCGATCTTCCTGACAAAAATTAAATTGCTGGTCAACAATTTTTTATTCACAACAAAAAAAATCTAAAAAAAGTAAGAAAAAAATAGCTGAATATTGAAAAAGCAATTATAATTTCTCTAATCTGTACCAATGAGTAATCATCCTTTCTATCCTCCTATTCTAGCATAATCAGGAGGTTAGAAAATTATTTTGCTAGATATAAATATTCTGGGAAATCAGCCTAGCATAAAAATTTGCTCAGAAGAATTTTACCACAGATTTGTTCTATCTTAAAATATAAGTTGATCAGAATGCAAAAATTAACATCTCTAAATATTTCTCCTTACTTTGATGTTATAGTAGTAGGGTCGGGTGCAGCAGGACTTTATGCTGCACTTTGTTTACCTACTCATCTGAGAGTTGCGTTAGTTACTAAAAATGTAATTAACATGGGTTCAAGTAACTATGCTCAGGGAGGTATTGCTGCTGCTATCGATCCATCAGATAATCCATACTTACACCTAGAAGATACTCTCAAAGCTGGTGCAGGTTTGTGTGACAAAGAAGCAGTAAAATTTATGGTGGAAAATGCTGCTGAGGCGATCGCTCATCTAGTAGAAATGGGAGTTGCTTTCGACCGCAAAGGAGAGAAACTGGCAATGACTTTAGAAGCTGCTCACTCTCACCCTCGCGTACTTCATTCCGCAGATACTACAGGTCGAGCTATTATTGATACACTGATAGCTAAAGTTATGGAACGTCCAAATATTCAAGTAATTTCCCAAGCAGTAGCATTGAACTTATGGCTGAGTCCCCAAAAAAACCGCGTTCAAGGAATTAGTCTTCTCCATCAAAGCAAAATTCAGTGGTTAAAATCTTCTGCAGTTGTTATCGCCACAGGTGGGGGCGGTCAAATATTTGCTCAAACTACTAATCCAGAAGTTAGTACCGGAGATGGAACTGCCATTGCGTGGCGTGCAGGGGCAGTTTTAAAAGACTTAGAATTTTTCCAATTTCATCCTACTGCTTTGACTAAACCAGGCGCACCTCATTTTTTGATTAGCGAAGCAGTGCGAGGAGAAGGAGCGCATCTAATTGATGAAAAAGGTTATCGTTTTGCCTTTGACTATCATCCTGCTGGAGAATTAGCTCCAAGAGATGTTGTCAGTCGAGCTATTTTTCATCATTTGCACAAAATCTCTAGCGATCCCACCCATGCTCATGTCTATTTAGATTTGCGTCCAATTGAAGCAGAACGCATTCGCTATCGCTTTCCCAATATTATTAATGTCTGTCAACAATGGGGTATTGATGTTTTTCAAGAACCTATTCCAGTTTCTCCCGCAGCTCATTATTGGATGGGGGGAGTTGCTTGTGACTTAATGAGTCAAACTTCGATTCGTGGACTTTATGCTATTGGAGAAACTGCTAGTACAGGGGTTCATGGAGCAAACCGTTTGGCTAGTAATTCTTTGTTGGAATGTTTAGTCTTTGCTGCTCAACTATCTCGCATTGAAATTGAGCCAAATTTGGTTGCACCAGATTCTGATATTTCTCAGGTAAACTCTAATTGGAGTAGCGAGATGCAACAGATAGAAATGTTTCGGCAAATGTTACCAACATTAATGTGGGAAAGTGCCGGAATTTCTCGTCAAGGGGAATTGTTAAATGTGGCATTAAATCAGGTAAGTAGTTGGCGAGATAGTTTAGCAAGTTTAGATATAGTTCAATTTTTAGCTAATCTCTTACCTAATGAAACGATCGAATTAAATTCTACTGAAGCAGAACAGCAGTTGCGGATAACAGCAGAAACACTGAATCTTTTAGATTTGGGTTATTTAATTCTCAAAAGTGCTGTATGGCGGAATGAAAGTCGAGGCGGACATTATCGGAGCGATTATCCAAAAACTTCTGATGATTGGAGTGTACATACTCTGGTGCAAGGCGATCGCTTGTGGAATTTGCCAGTCAAGATGTATTCCTCAGATGCTAAATTGAAAATAGCTCGCTAATTGATTTAATAAAAAAGCTAGGTATTCTCATTATTTCATTCTTGTTATATCGGGTTGTTCCTAGCTTCAATTAGACTTCTTGCAGAAGTCAGGGAATGGGGAATAGGGAATGAAATTGTTGATTTCATGTTTTATTTTTGGAGATGTCTATTGAATTACTCTCAATTTTTCGGGTGTATCAAGTCAGGTCTCAATTTTTTTGCCCCTCGCAAATAGGTATGCACAATTTTTGGCGTCTGAGTTTCTGGCATATTTACATGAATCAAAAATCTGATACAACGTTCTAAACTACCCTCAACGTACATTTGCTGCACATCTAATAAAGGTACATTATTCCAGTGGGGACGTTGGCGGGCGATCGCTGCTGGAAAAATAGCATCTAAGTCGCGAGTCACAGAGAAAGTTACACTGATAATTTCGTCTGGATCGATCTGATTATGGGTTTCTAGTTCATCGAGTAGTTCTGTTACTGCCTCCTGAATAGCTTCTTTTGAGTTTTCTAAGACAGTAGTTGCCCCACGAATTGCTTGAACTCGCCACGCCACGCCAAAATCCTCCCAATCAATAGTTTTTTGCTTAAGTTTGACTAGCTATCAGCTTTTAGTTGAGGAACGCTTGAAATTTTCTGATCAATGTCCCAAAAAAAATTATGCTGACCGCTGACCGCTTATTGCTTTATTAAGGTCGATATAGCCACAAAGGTAAGCCACTGGTAGAGACTTCAAATTCTACCCAGCTTTGAGCAGCCGATAATTTTGATGATACCTGATTATTGCTCAAAACTCGATTTAATAAAGATTTTGGTTTTTCTAAAGTACAACTTTCGGTTTTCTCTGGGTCTAAGTCTACCAGCTCACAGGCCCATTTTCTGGCATCTTCTTCTGTTCCTAAACGGTCAACCACACCTAACTCCAATGCTTGTTCTCCAGTAAAGATACGACCATCAGCAAAAGTTTTGACAGTTTCTACAGCTAAATTTCTAGCTTCAGCTACAGTTTGGACAAACTGGTGATAGCTCACATCTATTAAATCTTGGAGAATTTGCTTTTCTGGCTCTGTCATTTCTCGGTCAAAGGCTAATATATCTTTATATGGCCCGGATTTGACTACTTTAAAGGAAATTCCTATTCTTTCCAAAAGAGGTTCTATATTGTTACCTCGCAAAATTACTCCGATACTGCCAGTAATCGTCCCAGGATTAGACATAATATTTTGGGCACCCATGCCAATATAAACTCCCCCGGACGCTGAAATATTACCGAAGCTAGCAACAATCTTTACTTTCTCCTGCAACCTTTTCAGGGCGCTGTAGATTTCCTGAGAGTCAGCTACAGTACCTCCCGGACTATCTATTCTGAGTAACAAAGCCGGAAATTTTCTTTCTTCTACTGTTTTTAGTGCTTCTAATACTCGCTTTCTGGTGTCGCTGGCAATAGCACCATTGATTTCTATACGGGCAATTTGTTTTCTATATCTAGGCTTAAATGGCCAAATCATGCTATTTTTTTTTAGTCAAAACTCAAAAGTCAAAAGGCTCAATTAGTATAGCATAAATTTTATTAGCCTTTAGCATTATCATATTAAAACAAAAAAGTCAAACTAAATTTTATGAATGAATATTTTGAAATATGACTATACTTTGCTCTATGATTTGGCTAAATTAATTAATAATTACATTTCGATCGAAAAATGTTACAATTTGTAAAATAAATAAATTAAACTAATTTAGTTAACGACCTAAGATATGCAGCTAAAATTGACTAACTCAAAACTCCCTTTTGCCCCACTCTTACTAATTGCTCCGTTTTTCTTCTGGGGAACTGCTATGGTAGCAATGAAAGGTGTCATTCCTCAGACGACACCATTTTTCATGGCAGCAATGCGTATATTGCCAGCAGGTATATTATTGTTACTGGTGGGAATGATTCAGGGAAGACCTCAACCACAACGTAAATTAGCTTGGTTGTGGATTTTATTGTTTGCTGTGGTAGATGGTGCTTTGTTTCAGGGGTTTTTGGCTGAAGGGTTAGTCAGAACAGGCGCTGGTTTGGGTTCGGTGATGATTGACTCCCAACCTTTGGCAGTTGCTATTTTATCATTGTGGTTATTTCAAGAGAGAATTAGATTTTGGGGTTGGTTAGGGTTAGGTATTGGTGTTATCGGTATTAGTTTAATTGGTTTACCTGATGAATGGATCGGGAGTTTACTGCATCCAGAAACAATAGAAGTATCTTTGGGAATAGATGCACTGTTTCAAAGTGGAGAATGGTTGATGTTATTAGCATCTCTGTCTATGGCGGTAGGAACAGTATTAGTGCGTTGGGTTTGCAAATATAATGACCCAGTTATGGCAACTGGTTGGCATTTAATTTTAGGTGGTGTGCCATTACTTGCTCTTTCCGCAGGGTTTGAGTCTGAGCAGTGGGTTAATATCAATCAATATGGTTGGATAGCTATGGGTTATGCAGCTATTTTCGGCAGCGCGATCGCCTATGGTTTATTCTTTTATTTTGCCTCTTCGGGTAATCTTACGAGTTTGAGTGCTTTAACTTTTCTCACTCCCATTTTTGCTCTGTTGTTTGGTAATTTCTTTTTAGGAGAAGTTTTGAGTTCCCTGCAGTCAGTAGGAGTTGGTTTAACTTTAGTGAGTATTTATTTGATTAATCAACGGGATGTGTTAGCTCAGAAGTTGAAATTTACCAGTTTAATCAAAGAGGATGTTTCCGATACTACTGGTAAATTATTGAAACAGTCTCAACAGCAACCAGTTAAAGTTGGAGTTGAAATATCAGAGAAAATTTAACTGCTGTTGTAGTAGACTGACACCGTTAAACTTCGAGATTATGAAGAAATGGGTATTGAGGAATATTGGATTGTTGATTATGCAGCATTGGGACCGAGAAAGTTTATTGGCAATCCCAAACAACCTACATTTTTTGTTTGTAATTTGGTTGAT
>JBFRWR010000015.1:0-2649 GCA_051439685.1 Trichodesmium sp. | reverse complement strand
TACCGTAGTCTCGGTTATAGTCAATTTCTCTTCGCAGAACATGGATAAAAGTCTTCCCTTTACGCCTTCCTTTATTCCAAGTTCCTTGAGGACCTCGACTACCAGGAGTAATTTCTGGCATTCCTCGACTATTTAAAGGAATGACCCAGAACCGTTTGACTTTTTTAGCTCCTTGGAGACGACCTTGCCTCAGAAGTAATCTGAGTCGAGCAGTAGAAATATTTAAAAGAAAAGCTGCTTCTGTAGTACCAACTGTATTTGGTTCAGTATTTGTATCTTTCATAAACTGTTTCGGAACATATAGAGGATAAACAGGATAACCATTTACTATCAAACCACAAAGGATTTAGTTTGGCAAGAATTAAAATTTAATAAATTCCTGAACGATGCTTAAATCTCAATCAATAACTGTTTCGGAGCAGATCAAGAATAAACTGGATAATCATTTACCATCAAACTACAAAGGATTTAATTTTGCAATAATTTTTTTATTGTTCAGTTGTGCTTCTAGTGGAGCCGTCGGATTGGCGACGTATGTTTTTGTAAAGTAGATTAGACTGGAGTTTAGACTAAATTTTGGGGTCTTCAAATAATCTGCTGAGAAGGAAGGAACACTCAAAACTTAGAACCCAAGGGTAATATAAGCCTTGGGTGTGTAATAAGCGATCAAGATTATTTGTCTTTTTTGATGAGTTTGGGTTAGGGTTGCCTTATTCAAACTCTTTCAAAAGTCTGGCGATCGCTTAATTAAGCCATAGCACAAGCTCTAGAGAATCACCTTAAAAGTCATTAAAATCTTGGTAAGATCAGGATTTTAGTCAATTTAGCCCATGCCCCTATTCTAGGCAAGTTTCAGGCCAGCTATAATTATTCTAAACTCCAGATTAGAGCAACGCTCCAAAAACATTTGGCCTTAAAAGACGAGATTGCGCTACCCAATTTTTTTGATAACTGATAACTTAAATGGCCTCACCTCAAGAGCTGAAAATATACAGTTTAATTATGGCTATTAGATTCATTTCAGTATTAATCAGGAGAGATTTATTACATAAATTCAATTGACCGTATTTTCACCAACAAACCTTAATCTTTTTCTGTAAAATATTATCCAAGATATTAGTAATTACCTCGTAAATTATCGAGTAGATTGCATTTTTTTTTGAGAACAAAATAATTCATCTTAGCTCGAATCCTCCTGATAGATACTCTTATTATTATGACCAAAAGATAAGGTCTCAATCCTCCCCTTTTAAGGGAATGAAAAAAATAAAATTCAGTATTTCCAGCCTCCTGTTTCACCAGCAGGTACTGACAAATGACAACTGATAACTGAAATGACTGTATATTTGCCAGAATCACAAGATATTTAACCAATTCCCATAAAATGGTTTTAATATCGGATTATTGTTAAGTATATTTTGCATATTAAATATGGTATTTATCGGTAATTACCTATTAATAAATAAGTAAATTTTCTAATAAAAAATCTTTACTGAATCTTTATCAAAAACTCTTGAAACTATTAATAATTGAGACTATTCTAGTAATAGAAACACACAGAAACCAATTCAGGAAAAAAACCATGCAATTAAATAATCTAAATAAAGTATTAGGAATTACTGCCGCTAGTATCTGCACAATCTTCGCAGCCGGACAATCTGCACAAGCATTTAGCTTCACCAAATTAAATACCGACTGGCGTATCGTTCAAGACTCCTTCTCCGACGGTACTGGAGGCGGTACTGTTGGAGCTTCAACTAACTTTGAAATGTTTGGTATGGCAGCTAAAGTAGAAAACGGTCAAGCCTACTTTGCATTTAACGGTAATCTTGCTCTAGAAAAAAGTGGTGTTATTGGCCAGGGGGACCTATTCCTCAACTTTACTGGCAAGAGTTTCAAAGATGCTAGTGCTCAAGAGAAATTATTTGCTGTTCACTTTGCCTCTAACGATGCTGGTGATGGCAGCATGGCTGATGGTCTTTATAAGGATGTTCGTGCTAAAAGTGTAACAAGCTCCAATAGTGGTCACTCTGGATTCCAAAGTTATCGGAATTACGTCGGAAACAAAGGTGGAAATGTAGAATTTGGAGATTTAACTGATCAAGAAGCTCTGGAATACTTAGCACAAGAAACTACTACTAAGCAGGTCCGAAAAACTATTGAAGTTCCTGAGACTTACACAGAAAAGGTTAAAGTCTTCGATGAGGAGGGCAACCCAGTTATGGTTCCCAAGATGGTTCACAAGAAAGAAAAAGATCCAATAACCGGTAAGAAAGTTAAGGTATTCGATGAGGAGGGCAAACCAGTTATGGTTCGCAAGATGGTTTGGAAAAGAGATGCAAACGGTAAGATAGTTCGAGAAAACGGTAAAAAAGTTAAGGTTCCCCAGATGGTTCAAAAGGAAGTTGAGGAAGAAAGAACACGGATGGTTGAGAAAAAAGTTTGGGTGGATGAAACAGCCCTGAGAAATACTGATGGAAATCACAGTATCCAAAACGTAATCGACACAGGAACCAAAGTTGCTAATGATGGATTTTCCTTACTGAGCGGAGCTGAACTAGAAGAAATAAAAGCTTTGGACTTCGGTACTAACGATCCAGCAATTTATTCAAAAGCCAAAACCTTTGGATTTAAGTTTGATGCAAGTAA
>JBFRWR010000014.1:0-13518 GCA_051439685.1 Trichodesmium sp. | reverse complement strand
TCAAATATTCAACATTTATGGACACCAATTACAGCAGAAATTTCCCAAAATATTCATTTATTAGAAATATTAGCAGAACTCCATCCTACACCAGCAGTAGCAGGATTTCCTAGAGATATTGCTCAAGCACAAATACAGAATTTTGAAACGTTTGATCGCTCAGTTTATGCAGCACCTATTGGTTGGATAGATCATCAAGGAAATGGGGAATTTGCTGTAGGTATTAGGTCTGCTTTAATCAATGGAGACCATGCTAGACTTTATGCAGGTGCAGGTATAGTTGCTGGTTCCAAACCAGACAAAGAATTGGCAGAAGTTCAACTAAAACTTCAGACATTATTGAAGGCTTTAGTTTGAAAAATAATGAATAAATTATGATAATTTATCTCTTTTATGATTATCAGAATTGGCGTTTCATAATTTATAGCAATCCTCTAATCGGTTGCAGTATTTTGCGAGTAGGGGCGATTTCCTGCGGAATGCTGCCTCTTGCAGAGGAGCTGCCTCTTGCAGAGGAGCTTCGCTAACGCTAAGGCAAATGCGAATCGCCCGTACAGGAGTCAGGAGTCAGGAGTCATAATTTTCAAGGTTTTTAGCTATTATCAAACTTGTTACGAACAATTTAGGAATCCTATAGGTAGGGTTTGCGTATGGAAAGTCTTTTTATTGAGGTAGGGAGTAGGGAATAGTTCAGAGTCAGGATAAATAGAAGTTATAGCACTTTGCATGATTAACCAATACACTAAAAAGAGTAAGTAAAATAAGTGCTAATTTACTCAAATTTTATTGTTCCAATTATTGTACTTAACTGTTATGGAAAGGGCTGTATAGAGAAGTTTTTCAAAAGAAGACATTGAGGTAATTTTTCTGCGATATTTACCCCACAATTCTCACTTTTTCCCCTCTATTAACTGAAAAGCTGGTACTTTTTCCGGGCTGAAAATTTATCCTACCTTTATCTGTCAATCTTTTGATATTTAATCAGCTAGCCCTAGGTAAGAATTATAAGTAGAGCAATCCCAAATAGTTTATAACAAGTTTTATAGTAGTTAATTTAAACTAAAAGCATGAGCAAATTCTGACTTCTATACTGGTAATTTCATTAGGAAATAGTTCCTCAACATTTTTGCGGAGTATTCTGTAGCAAATTCCCCCTGTACAGGTAATTCATATTTGCAGAGCATTCCGTAGGAAATTACCCCGACTGCTAAAATATGAAAACTTAAAATAGGGTAAGCATTCAGCAGTCAGCAAACAGCGGTCAGCTATTTATTTTAGTTTGAGAAAAAAGCTTTATTAGTTCAGGTAAATTGAATCTTACTATCAAAGTGACTTTAAATTTTATATTCATTTAAAGCCTTTTTAAGGTTTAGATAGGGTTTACTGTTTCGCTGCATTCCGCACCAAAAGCTGATAGCTAATAGCTGACTTCTTACACAATAGGATTGCTATATTCATCCCTTATTTGTTCTCATTCCTATTTATAAAAACTTATCCCTCTAAATCCCAATTTCAGCAATTAACAATTAACAATTTTTATGTCGGGCGAAAGCTGATACAATTCATCATCACCTCTTCTTAAAAAGGATAGGATTGACACTTAAGGATTTTTTGGTTGTGCATCACGTCAAGTAGGGCTGGCCAATACAATCTCAAAGCATTGATATATAAAGGTTAAGTGCATTTTGGTCGCGAAAAAAGTGCAAATTTTTTAGCCCTTAAGACTAAAAAGTTAGGACGGTGACTAGACAGTTCCCAAAAAGACAAAGCTACAATTATTCCTCCAAATGTTCGGACGTCTTTCCATACTCCCCACACTCCCGACACTTCCCACACTTCCCACACTTCCTTGACGCACTACCGATTTTTTTTAATTTTATCCCCTATCCCAGGCAAGGCTAATTCTTTGTCGTCAGAGAATATTTGCAACCCTATATTTTGTGAGTCCTGTACTTCCGACACTTCCAACACTTCCGACACTTCCCACCCTCTCCTCATTTTTTCTCTAGTGACAATAAATAGACCCTGCCTATCTCAGGGGAGAATTGTGGAATCAATAATTATTAACTATCAACTATAGGAATCTTATTTTATTCGTGGCAAACATCTTACTGCTTTTTAGGGAATAGGGAACAGGGAAAAGGGAACCGGAAACAGGTGAGAGTTTCAACTTTTTTATTTACTTTTTAATTTGTTATAGTGTTTCTCACCCTAGTGAGGTAAAGTTTTATCTTTCTTTTCTGTTGCCTGTTGCCTGTTGCCTAGAATTTTGTACCTCACGCTTTTTGGGAATTGCTATACAACCTATGGGCGGATTGCTATAATTATTAATTGTTAACTATTAATTATTCGGTAATTTCAAAATCATCCCCGAATTTCAAAAACACCTAAATTTTTTATAATCAAGTTACTTGTAAGCTAATGGGAATTTTGTGGCCTTCTCTTTTTTTTCTCATAAAGTCCAAATCTTTTTCTCTTCCTCTTGCTAATTCTTCACTTTTCTTGGTAAATTAATAATTATCCAGGTAATGTTTTTTATATTATAAATCTAGATTAAAACTAAGACGTTATAGTTATGATCGCCTCTACTGTTACTACTACACAAGCAGCATTTCTACTTAATATCTCCACTGGTAGATTACGAACACTACTCAATCAAGGCCGAGTCATAGGGGCTTATAAAGTCAAAAGAATTTGGATGATTCCCCTTAATCATCGGGGAATGCCAGACATCATACCAGGTAGTCGTGGTCCTCAAGGAACTTGGAACAAAAATAAACGTACAGGCAATACTTTTATTCATGTTCTGCGAAAGACAATAGATTACAACCGAGATAATGGCACTGCTTATCCTGCAGTTGCTGTAAAAGTCGGAGCCAAAAAGGATTATTGCCACGCTCTGAAAATTAACGGACCTTGCCAAATAGTTTATCAACCCCATCAGCCAAATCAAAGTCAAGCTGGAGGAGCCCGTCTGTGGATTGAAGTCGAGCCCCAATATATAGTAGAAAGAAAATATTTTTCTGATGGAGATTATGGTCCTCCACCGGAAGTGGTACAGCAAAGATCAAAAAGCAAAGGATTCAAAAATAGAAAGAAAAAGCGAAAAATTTAGGTTTAGCAGACACCCAGTTAGAGATAATACAACGTAAAAGATTAATTAATAATATTCCATCATTTGTTTCAGTTATTCAATACTGTCTTAAACCTTTATGACTTGACATAAGCACCTACACAGAATTATTCATATAACCTATATTTATGGAGTAAGGATTTCAGATTCCAAAATGAATTTATTCTGTTTACCTGCTTATTACCATTCAAAATTCAAGACTCAACAATGTCAATTGATTTTAGAAATATCAATACAGTATGGGCATCCATTTTAGTAGAAACACTAGAACATCTAGGATTAACCACAGCAATTATTAGTCCTGGTTCCCGCTCTACTCCTCTAACATTCGCCTTTGCATCTCACTCAAAAATTGAAACTATTCCTATTCTTGATGAACGTTCAGCAGCATTTTTTGCTCTAGGAATAGCCAAAAAAAATTATCAACCTGTAGCTATAGTTTGCACCTCTGGTACCGCCGCAGCTAATTTTTATCCAGCCATCATAGAAGCTAAAGAAAGTCGCATTCCACTATTAGTTCTAACCGCAGATCGACCGCCAGAGTTAAGAAATTGTCGTGCTGGTCAAACTATAGATCAAGTTAAATTATATGGTAATTATCCTAATTGGCAAGTTGAATTAGGTTTACCTTCTCTCGAACTAAAAAGGCTCGAATATTTAAGACAAACAATTATTTATGGTTGGGAAAAAACTACTTTTCCTACACCAGGACCAGTACATTTTAATCTTCCGTTTCGAGAACCTTTGCCACCCATACTTCAACCAGAAGCTAATACCTTAGAATCAAAATTTCCCCAAAAGTTTTTTACTGCTGTACAAC
The DNA here is from genome assembly GCA_051439685.1 of Trichodesmium sp. Classification (GTDB taxonomy): domain Bacteria; phylum Cyanobacteriota; class Cyanobacteriia; order Cyanobacteriales; family Microcoleaceae; genus Trichodesmium. The sequence continues at coordinate 9,565 of JBFRWR010000014.1, read as the reverse complement.
CACTTTTACCAACAGAAATTATTGGAAATTATGAGTTAGTAGCATTCTTAAAAAATCAACTTCATTCTTACCCAGGAATTATAATTGCTGGTTTAGCACAACCACAAAAACCTCAAGAATATTGTCAAGCGATCGCTGAAATTTCTCAAGCTTTAAATTTTCCTGTTTTAGCTGAAGGTTTATCTCCTTTAAGAAACTACTCTCAGTTAAATCCCTATTTAATTAGCACTTATGATTTAATTTTAAGAAATCAAAAATTAGCAGAAGAACTGATTCCTAAAATAATCTTACAAATTGGAGAACTGCCAATAAGTAAACAACTCAGAAGTTGGCTAGAAAGAACTAATTCCCAAAGATTAATTATTAACAAAAGCGACCATAATTTCGATCCGCTTCATGGCAAGACAACTCACTTACGAATCTCAGTAGAACAACTAGCAAAAACTTTAATTACACAATCTTTCCTAAATAATTATGATAAAAATTACTTGAATTTGTGGTGTAAAGCTGAAGCAAAAGTCAGAGAAAATATTGACAAAAAGATGGCAGCTATAAATCATATATTGGAACCTAAAATTTCTTGGTTAATTTCTCAGATATTACCCATGGATACACCAATATTTATTGCTAATAGTATGCCAGTGAGAGATGTAGAATTTTTCTGGGTTCCTAATAATTCACAAATTCAGCCATTTTTTAATCGTGGTGCAAACGGAATAGATGGTACTTTATCAACAGCTTTAGGAATAGCGCATCGTCATCAAAGCAGTATTTTATTAACAGGAGATTTAGCACTTTTACATGACACCAATGGATTTTTACTAAGGAATAAATTAGTCGGTCATTTAACTATTATTTTAATTAATAATCAAGGAGGTGGGATTTTTGAAATTTTACCCATAGCAAAATTTGAACCACCTTTTACAGAATTTTTTGCTACTCCCCAAGATATTAATTTTGCTGATTTATGTAAAACTTATGGAATAGAACATCAAAACATATCCTCCTGGAAGGAATTGAAACAAATTTTAAATCCCTTACCAAATAGTGGAATAAGAATTTTAGAATTACAAACAAACCGCAAACTTGATGCTAGATGGCGGATGGATAATTTAGATAAATTTGCAGCAGATTTTTCCTAAGTTGACAATTGAAAAAGAAGAATAAGGTTATTTTAATTAGCCTCTTTACCTAAAAATTAAGGTATGAAGTCTCTCCATTCATGGAGAAAAAAGAAAAAAATTCCTGTTATATAAAATCCAGTTATACAGTCATCACAAAATTGTTTCCTCAACTTATATCATGTCCGCTTGAATAGTTATAAATAAGGAGGGAGGAGTCAGTCCTCGTAGGGGCGATTCATGGAAAGCGCAGCATTCCGCAGGAAATCGCCCGTACAGGAGTCAGGAGTAAACCCACCCCTAACCCCGACCGTGGAGGGAAAGAGAGGAGAAAGAAAGTATAAAAAGGAGAAAGTTTTTTTGATCACGCTCTTATCCGGACATGATATTACAGATTTTATATTGAATACAAATCAAACAATTCATATCAAATCCGGTAGCATCGGTATAATTAGATGGTTAATCTAGGAGTCAGGATTCAGGATTCAGGAGGGAAGAGAATTGAGCAGGATTTACACTTTTACTGATTTTTCAGGAACCCTAGATGAAAATTTTTTTCTACCGAATTAAGCGGATTTGATATCATCTTATTCAAATCCTTTCTTTTTACTGACTTCTGACTCTGAGGGCGATAGGATAATTAATTACCCTGATTCTATATTAGCTCATCCTCTTATTTATAATAATAGGTAATTATTAATTATTGAAAGAGGAGCTACGCTATCAGCTATAAGTTAATTAAACAAATAAAAATATGAACTGCTAAGGAATATTTCCCTATTATTAACTATCGCGATTACCTAGAAGCTTGAAATGTGGAATTTAATTTTTTTATTCCCTTAAAAGGGATAGCTTTTAGACCTTATTTTTTTGTATTGGTAAAAGAAAGAAATTTAAAAGATGCAAGAGAAAATTTAAACAGTTTGACTGAATAAAGGGTCTAATTCACCCTTACTATCTAAAGCATAAATATCATCACAGCCACCAATATGTTGGTCATTAATAAAAATTTGTGGCAAAGTACGATTACCATTGGCTCGTTCAGTCATACTATTTCTCGCAAGTTCATTGCCATCTATTTTGTATTCGATATAGTTAACACCTTTCCACCAGAGTAAAAGTTTGGCTCTAATACAATATGGGCAAGTTTGCCAAGTATAAATTTCGACCTTTGCTTTGATACGTTCTGGATGACGACCAAAAATAGGATTAAGAAAATCAAGCATTTTTGTGTAGTTAATTAAGTGGTAATAAACTAGGTAATTTTTAGATGTATGATTTCTGATTACTATATCAAAAATAATTATCTTCTTATATAAGACATCAATAATTAAGTGATTAGTATGACTGAATAACATTTTTAACACCTATCAGTCATTGAGTATCTATTATTTCTGCATTTATTTATTCAAAATTTTAATATCTATATCTTGTTGGTTTTGCCCTCATTTTCATTTGAGATTGCATTTTATTCCTAATGTAAAGTTCTCTAGAAATTAGAGAAAAGTAATGAGCTGTAAATACTAAATTACCCAGGAAAAAACCAATAACTAATATGAAGATGAAAAAGTTGAAAATAGTTAATTCATTTAATAATATAAATAAGGCAAATAAAATCGAGCAAAGACCAAATCCAGATGCAGAAGAACTGAGAATCAGCCAGCGTAATTTAGACATAGTTCAGTTAATAAATATTTGATCAATTTTAAAATTATAAATAACAATTATTAAATGATATAGCATTACGCGCTAGGGAGTAGGAAGTAGGGAATGGGGAGTAGCATATTTTACAAAGGGTTTTAGGATTTAGAAATGTCAAGAGCCAATTAATGTATTGCTATGTCTCTACAACCTACTGGACCGACACAGCTAAAATGGTGCATTAGGGAGTAGGGGAATTAGAGAGTAGGGGAGAAAGATTTTTGTTGGGTTGAGGAAACGAAACTCAAGCTACTAGACTGACACAGCTAAAACTGTCCAATATATTTTTGTTTCTAGCTGTCTTTTTCTTCCCACACTTGCCACACTTGCCACACTTGCCACACTTGCCACACTTGCCACACTTGCCACACTTGCCACACTTGCCACACTTGCCACACTTGCCACACTTGCCACACTCCCCATCTAACGCACCATTTAAGGTGTGTCAGTCTACTACATTCCGCACTTCAAAATGTAATATTAACTGCAAGTAGTCAGTAGTCAATAGTCAGTAGGGAATGATTCAACCTAATTATCTAGCTCGATTGAGTATTTATGCTTAATATATGACTCAAAAGAAAGGTCAATCAAGATGATTGATTTAGTATAAATACTTAGGGCTTTCTGATTAAACATCAAATCATTGACTGATAAAAGTTTGAGCAATTTTAGGTCGAGAAAAAGTACCAGGTTTTCGGTTGATAGAGCCGAAAAATTGAGCATTGTCGGGTAACGCGAAGTAGAAAAATTAAGGGACTATTCTTTTGATACATACTCTATAACTCCCCTTTCTCCTGAGTACTAACTCCTGAGGACTGACTCCTAACCTGACCCATCAGACTTTTTCAGCAAACCCTACTTACGGCTCTCCCAATTTTTATGCTACACATGAATACTACAACTTGACGTGCGGAATGTGGGCTACAAGATAAGTGAGTTTGCATTAAATACTGGACTTTGGACAATATCAAGGGTATCAAAGGTCTGTCATCAGAATATAAAATCTCTCAACAGCTTACAGAGAGAACGTTTGATTCGACTCTAAACAATTGGGGATAATTGCTGTAGGAATAACTTGGCAGTTTGGTCAAAATAGTTTTTTCCTCAAACCTTAAAGTTATTCATTAAGCAAAGCATGACGTAGCCTTAGACAACGCACAATCATTCAATTAAAGCTTACGTCAGTAGGTAATTTGTCCAAAGTCCAATTAAATATGGTTTGCTGATTAAACATCAAATCATTGACTGATAAAGGTTTTAGCAATTTTAGGTCAGGAAAAAGTACCAGCTTTTCAGTTGAATGAGCTGAAAAAGTGAGCATTTTGGGGTAACGCGAAGTAGAAAAATTAAGGGACTATTTTTCTGACTAGCTCCTCTATAATCCCCATTCCTCCTGAGGACTGACTCCTGATGACTGACTCCTCCCCCCTACTAAAAGACTTATTCAGCAAGCCCTAAATAAAAATTTCCGGGATTAATCCCACACTTACCTTACAGCTTGACTCTTTTAGCTGCTAAAGCCAAAAAATTTGGATATTCTCCCGAAAAAGTTAAATATTTATCAAAGCTCAAACTTTTAGTGAAAGATGCACACTACTATAAACATAGATATAGCTTACATTTTGTCAAGCTGTTTACGCAAATCCTCCAGTTCATCATCAACCTCTGATTTTGCGGCTGAACCTTGATTAGAAGCTGGTGGTAGACTCTGACTTACAGGACTGGGAGATATTAGTTGTGCCTTCATCGCTGCCAACTCATCATCCACATCACTACTTGCCTCTAACTCCTGAAACTGTTTTTCCAAACCGCTACCACTAGCTAACTCTCCTACAGCTTGGGAACGAGCCTCCATTTGTAATACCTTTTCTTCCATCCGGTCAAAAGCTGCCATTGCCCCGCTAGTATTAAGAGAACCCATTGTATTATTGAGTTGCTCTTGAGTTCTAGCAGCCGTCATTCTAGCCTTTAACATATCCTTCTTAGCTTTAGCCTCAGAAATTTTACCTTCTAAAGCCGTCAAATTCCGCTTTAAAGTTTCCACCTGAGAAGTTTGACTGTCCAAAGATACTTTTACTGTATTTGCTGTCTCAGAATAAGTCTTTTTTCGTTGTAGAGCTTCCCTGGCCAAATTTTCATCTCCTTTTTGCAGAGCCAACTGTGCCCGGGAGTGCCATTGATTAGCTTGAGATTCAGCTTGATTATATTGTTGTTGGCTACGTTTCTGAGTAGCAATAGAACTAGCAACAGCCTGACGCAATTGCACCAAATCTTCTTGCATATCAATAATAGACTGCTCTAGAACCTTTTCAGGATCTTCAGCCTTACTTACCATGTCATTAACATTAGCTCTAACCAGGCGACCAATCCTATCTAATAAACCCATAATTTTATCTTTCCTTTAAATTTACCATTTGGTTAAGTTGGCTCTAAGCTTTGATACTGAGAAAAAGTAGATACTGTAGGCCAAACTTTGAATTAGTTGATTAGGGATTTTGTCCCTATAGTTATAATATCCATTTTAAGCTATTGTTTCTCCGTAAAGCTTAGTCAGCCATCAACTTGCAGAGTGAAATTTTCCATGCTAGAGTTATTAGACTTCTTGTAGAAGTCAGGGAATAGGGAATAGGAAGATGGAATAGGAAGATGGAATTTTTTATTTCATATCTTGAATTGATTGAATTAAAACTTTTGCAAGAGGTCTCTTCTGAATAAGAGTGGGACTAATTTTTATTTCCTGGAAAGGGTTTCAGCCAAAAAAGTTTTTCATACTTATTTAAAATGACTATATATAATATGTGCAACATTTAACCTACTCAAAGCTATGCAGCAGAATCACCAATTCAAGTTATGGCAAATGAGCTGCAAAGCTCGCAACATAATATTACGAGAGCTGTTACAATCCCAATGTGCAGTATATTCGCACTGAGGACATTGAAACTTTTTGTTTCAACTCTAGTCTATTCCTTTCTTTTCTAGACTAAAAGTCAACTAACTAAATCTAATCCTTTAAGCTTTAAAAATCTCTTTGCTAGAGTAATTCACCATTTTCTGGTTTTTTCAACTCCGAACCTTTTTGAGGAGGTAGTTGAGATAACGTACCACCAGGTAAAATTTCTGCCTTCATTGCCTGTAACTGAGTCTCAATATCATTATCTCCTTCCAAAGATGCAAACTTTTTTTCTAAACTATCGGTTCCCAACTCAGCCATTGCATCAGACTTAGCCTCTAGCTGCATTATTTTCTCTTCCATTTGTGCAAAAGCACTTAGAGCATTACCAGTATTCACCGAGCCTAACATTTCATTCAGCTTTTCCGAAGCCTGAGCAGAACGCGCCCTAGCAATATACATATTCTTCTTTAGTTTAGCTTCACTAATTTTCTGCTCCAATTGCCTCATATTTTGCTTCAGCTTTTCCACTACCTGTTTTTGCTGTTCTACCTGAACCTTCATCACAGTAGCCGTTTCTTGGTAAGATTTCCGTCTAGTCAGAGCTTCCCGTGCCAAATTTTCTTGGCCTTTTTGCAAGGCCAGTTGCGCTCGTCTATACCATTCATCTGCAGTAGACTGAGCTTGATAACATTGTCTTTCTGTCCTTTTTTGAGTAGCGATCGCCTGTGCCACTGCTTGACGTAGTTTTACTAAGTCATTCTGCATATCTGTTACTGTCTGCTCCAGAATTTTCTCTGGGTCTTCAGCACCAGAAACTAAACTATTTATATTAGCACGAATTACCCGCCAAAAGCGGTCAAAAACTTCCATTCAAGAGTCTCCATTTTTATATATAATATAATTTTTAATCATAAAGTCTCTAGGAGAAATTCATTTTTCGTGTTTCACCTTTAATATTAAATCCGGTAGCATTGACATAGTTAGTATTGCCGCTCAAAAGTCTTTTTTCACGAGTAGGGGAGTAGGGGAGTAGGGGAGTAATTTTTGTGCCCAACTCTTGCCCAAAATCCGCTCCTTTTTGAGCATCAAGCAGCTCAAAACTAGGTACTTTTTCCCGACCGAAGAAGGGACTTAGCTTTATCTGTCAAGGTTTTTAGATTTAATCAGCAAGCCCTAGTTAATTTAAGAGTAGGGGTAATTTATGTTTGCGTAGCTTTGCGCAGTAAATTACCACTACATTAGAAATTTCTTCTCTAATTAGGGGTTGCTCATTAATTCTCAAAGAATTGACATCTAAAGGCTTTAGCCTTTTTTCGATTGATAAAAGTACCAAGTTTTCAGCTATTAATGCTCAAAAAGTTAAGATAAAAGGCAGACACTTCCCAGAAAAATCAAGGTACAATTATTAATCCTATTTTCTTTGTCTACCCACACTCCTCACACTCCTCACACTCCTCACACTCCTCACACTCCCCACCCTTCCCACACTCTGATTTTTTCAGCCTAATTAATAATTATCAGGCTTCAACTTGTAGTATTTTACATCCAGTCCAGCTTGACGCAACTCTTGGAAAAATTCTTTTGCTCTTTCTGGTTCCCAAAATGCTCCCATCTGTATTTTCATATCATCATTAAGGGTTTGACGAATGTAAGCATCTGAAATTGTTTGTTGTGCCTTATATAAAGATTCTTCATTTTCATAATCCAGAACAACATAGTACCAACCATCTTCTGATTGAATTGGGCTATTTGTGTTAGAACTAATAGGAGTTTTTGGGGAAGGTTGAGCTACTGGGGATGGAACTGGAGAAGATGAAGTAGTCACATTAGATGGAATAGACTGAGGTAGTAAAGTGCTGCTGAGATTATCCAGTTCTGCACCAGGTTGATAAGTAGGTTGTGGAGCAGTATTGGCAGTTCCTGATATTGGTGCTGGGACTGCAGGTTTAACTGTTGCGCTAGGGGATGGAAACTGAGTAGGTTTAGGATTAACGTTACTTAGAGTATTCAAGTCCAAATCTACAAACTCTTGAGATGCCAAGTCAGGAGATTTTGGTAAAGCTTCCTCTTGCCTATTTTGAGTATTATCAATAGTAGTCTCATCTCTATTTTGGGCAGAAGTACCTTTTAACAGACGGTCTAAACCAAGATTCTTGAGACCTGATGGATTCATTAAAACATAACCCAAAGTTGTACAGGAGATGAGAAATAGAAACATTGAAGCTATTCCCAAAGGAGTAAACAAACTTGCTAAGTAGTTAGACTCCTCTTCCTGGCGGCGTGATTTTAATTGATCTAAACTTTCTAAAAGTTTTTCTGAGGATTCAAGATAGTTATCTGGGGCTGTGGAATTATTTTCATCTAATTGAGAAATCTGTTGATCCCCATCCAGATTTTGGCCATTAATTTTTTGAGCTATAGTCAGTTCTGCTGGTGTGGGAGGTTCGATCGCCACTTTTGCAGACTTTTCATCAGAGCTAGGAGTCTGAGAACTAGAGGTATCAGATTTTGACTCTGGTAATTTTATCTCAGAGGAAGGCAAGGGGGATGATATTTGTTCATCTACTGGTAAGACAGAAATTAATTCTGGTGTTTTATAGATTTGTTTATTGCTATTTTTCTGAGAAGTTACTGATTTTTCAGTTTGCCTGCGGTGCTTACGATATTTTGTTAATTCTGCTTCTAACTGTACATCTAAACTTTCAATTACAGCTTGCAAAGTGGGATTTAATTCCTGGCTAGAGTTTTTAGTAGACTTGACTATCGAACTTTGACTCATTTAAGAACTCCTGCTCGTTACTCTTTGACATTTTCCCGGCACTTTTCATTTTGGCCATCAAACACACAATATTATTGTACTGGATTCTAAAAAGTTTTTGTCTGGAATATTCTAGCACATTCATACTAAGCATTCAGCTTTTTTTGAAAGCATTAAAATGGATAGTGAAGGTTTTGATACCTGCTTTAAGTTTTACTTAAGCAAGTATTTAAGTGTTTCAATATTGCCTTCTAACTTCCTAGATACAGTCTATTCCATGTAAATGTGGCACAGTGATTCTAGTAGATTGGATTAATCAGAATCAAAACTTTATTCCATACTTCAAAAACTATTGCAAAATTGAGTGCTACTGTACCTCATAAACCTAGAATTCATTGTATCTGAAGCTAATCGCTAATAGCTGACGGCTCTTTGCGCAGCATTCCGCAGGAAATCCTTAGCATTCATAATTATTAGATTAGTAGTGATTGCCTTTTGTTATAACAGTTTGATCTAAGATTCTACAGAATTGAAAATTTCTTAATTGATTTGAGTGAATGAGCGGTCAATTCTTGTGAAAATTTTTATATACAGCCCTTTGCATAACAGTTAAGTACAATAAATAATCAGAGCAATAAACTTTGAGCAAATTAGAACTTATTCTACTTACTATTATTACTGTACTGATTAGTCGTGCCAAGTGCTATAACTCATTTGGGAGCTATTTATTTATGTACTTTAAAGATAGGGATATGGAAAGATGGGGGCATTTTTCTACCTTTTGCTCCTATTCTATATGTAAGTTATTTTATATAGTATTTGATGTAAATCTAGAGTGATTTTTTTGATTATAAAAAGTCTTGTCTTTAGTTTCCACTAATCTTTGTGCCAAGCTAGTATTAAATGCTATTTTACCTTTTGTACTATTCCCTGTCCCGAGTTAAGTTTTCACTTTGGAATAGAACTATAGCAATCCTAAATAGGTCGCGACAAATCAAAAAGTAGATAAAAAAGTTGAAACTCTTACCTGTTGCCTGTTGCCTTCTGGAGCTGTTGCCTAAAAGGCAGTAAGATTTTTGCCACGAATAAAAT
>JBFRWR010000013.1:0-5671 GCA_051439685.1 Trichodesmium sp. | reverse complement strand
CTACTATTGACTTTTCCCCACTTTCCACATTCATCCCGGAAATTATTAACTTAATTTTTCTTTCTCAGAGAACATCTCAAAAACTTGACTATATATATATGTGTATAACTGAAGAGAGAAGAGAGAAGAGAAAAAAATAATTATTCAAACCCCTAGTAAAAAGAATTATTCAATCAGATTTTGACAAACAAAAAAAACCTCCACTGTTATTAGCGGAGGTCTTCCATCAGGGTGCATCTACTATTGACTTTTCCCCACTTTCCACATTCATCCCGGAAATTATTAACTTAATTTTTCTTTCTCAGAGAACATCTCAAAAACTTGACTATATATATATGTGTATAACTGAAGAGAGAAGAGAAAAAAATAATTATTCAAACCCCTAGTAAAAAGAATTATTCAATCAGATTTTGACAAACAAAAAAAACCTCCACTGTTATTAGCGGAGGTCTTCCATCAGGGTGCATCTACCATTTCCTTTTCCCCACTTTCCACATTTATCCCGGAAATTATTAAATGAAATTTCTACTTAATTTTTATTTGTCTCTATGAATCAAAAATGAATTAGCCTGATCTGTGGGTACTACCAATAACTCACTAATATTAACATGAGGCGATCGCGTAACACAGAAAAATACTAAATCTGCTATATCATCTCCTGTTAATGCTGTCAAACCTTTGTAAACATTCTTAGCCTTTTCTGTGTCCCCGTGAAACCGGATATTACTAAATTCCGTTTCTACTAAACCTGGTTGAATCTCAGTTACTCGAACTGGAGTCCCCAATAAATCCTCTTTTAATCCCTCAGAAATTGCCCTAACAGCAGCTTTAGAAGCACAATAAACATTACCTCCAGGGTATGCACCACGACCAGCAATTGAACCAATATTAACTATATGGCCACTGTTGCGACTTACCATTCCAGGGACTACATAGCGAGTCATATATAGTAACCCTTTAATATTAGTATCTATCATTTCTTCCCAATCGTTGAAGTCACCGACATAGAGTTTATCTAAACCACGACTTAAACCAGCATTATTAATTAAAATATCAATATTTTTCCAAGGTTCAGGCAAAGAATTAATTGCTGATTCAACTGCGAGACGGTCTCGTACATCTAGGTTTAATAAATAAATTTTACTATCGAATTTTTTAGTCAATTCATCGGCAAGTTTTTCTAATTTTTCTTGGCGACGAGCAGCCAAAATTAACTTAGCATTTGCTTCAGCAAATATATTTGCGCAAGATTCTCCAATCCCGCTACTTGCACCTGTTATTAAAACTATTTTATCCTGAACAGAAATCATTTTTCTTCTTATATATATAATTTACATTTTTGCTACTTTGCCTAATTTTTATAGCAGTTTGCGACTTTAACAAACAAATAAATTTTAGACTTTTTTGAACAAATAAAGTTGATGTACTTTAGCCAATATTTGAAAATAGAAGTTTAGCCTCTGATACCAATTTTATGTAAAGCTGCATAGAATTATGAATTAATTAAGTTGCCTATCTTGATATACAGTAAACTCTGATTAAAATTTTATTCTATGCAACTTCATATTAATTTGAGATGAATACTTGCTGATAAATTTGTCTTTTATTCAGCTAATCCCTAATCCAGCCTTTTGCATAACAGTTAAGTTCAATAATCGAAGCAATAAATTTTTAGCAAATTAGAACTTATTCTACTTACTATTGTTATTGTACTTATTAGTCGTGCAAAGTGCTATATAGCATTTTCAAATTAGATGTAAATCTAGATTGAGTTTTTTCTGATAACAAATCTTGTTTTTATTACCCACTAATCCTGGTGTAAAGCTAGTATTTAATGTTGTTTTCCGTTCTTTAGTATTCCCTGTTTCTTGTTCCCTATTTCCTTTTTAATCAAACTAGGTTTCCGCATTTAAAATGAAAACTCTATATAGCAATTACCATAATGGTGAGTTACAAAACTCTAGCTTTGAGGAAAAAGGGAAGAGGAGATAATGAAAATATAAAAATATAACTGTACTTCACGAGCTTAGAAAAAGCTATATACATTTCAAAAAAAGGTTATAAAAACCTGATAATACTATTTCCAAATCAGTATTTTTGGAGATATCTAATTGGAGATGTCTAATAGCTGACTAAGGAATCATTAGGTAGCAAATTTTCAGTAAGATAAATAATTTATTTTTACCGAAAAAATTAGGTATAAAGCCTATGCATTCATGGAAAAAAAAGAAAAAAAAATCATTTTAGCCAATCCTCGTTTTTATAATAAAAGGTAATTATTAATTATTAATTGTTGAAATAACTTTTTAGGATAGTGAGGTATAATTTTAATCTGAATATCTACTCCCTATTCTCTGCTCTCTAAAAATCTAAAATTTTGTACATCAAATAGTCGAAAACTTTAAGAATTCAGCGATTAGCAGTCAGTAGTCATTTGAATAAATGAAGCAAACGCTCTTTTAACTTACTACTAGACATCTCCGATAATTAAAAATAAAATCAATTATCGTGAATAAATAATTAATTCTTCCCTCCTACTCCCTACTCCCTCTTTCCCGGAGATGTCTACTATATTTTCAACCAGAGAAAAGAAATAGGGAAGATGGGAGAATAGGAAATAGAAAATCAGAAAAACAACTGTACCTCACACTTCTTGAGAAACCCTATATAAATTCTCTCCTACGGTAAGCATTCAGGCTTGATCACTTCAGCTATTGCCTTTAGTTTAAGATAAAAGCTTTACTAATTGAGGTATAATTTATACTTAATTACCAAAGTTAGCTAAAACAGTCTATATTCATTTAAACTTCCTTATCAGAGCTGACAGCTAATAGCTAAATTCTTACCGAAATAATTAATAATTAAACAATTAAACAATTAAATAATTAGATAATTCAGGTTTAAAGCATCCCCGTGTCAAGGGGAAAAAAATAAATATTTTCCTTAGCTTGTCAATCCTCTCCCTTTTAGGGAAAAGTAATTATCAATTATCCATTATCAATTATCCATTATCCATTAATGAACTCCTACCTTGTTCTCTCATCCCTCCGATACTTTTCTTCTACAACTAAACGATAGGTACTAATAGTAATCCCTCCTTTTCGCATTAAAACTGCAGACAACCATTGATCTTGAGCCGTTTTTGGAGCTTCACCAATTTTAAAAATTCCGCCAGAAGATAATACTTGTAACTTAAAATTATCCGGTTCAAAATTATAAGAATTTTCATTAATTGATTCTGCAAAAGCAGTTCCCAACATAATCTGTTCACCCAAAGGTTCTTCAACAATTACATCAAAATCATACTTTTCACCTACCTTTACTTTCTCTGGTAAATTAACATCTATAGTAGGTGGTTCTTTTCCTGAAGTAAGTTGATTCTGTTCGGCTAAGATTTCTTGTTCAACAATTTTTTCATCCTCATAACGCTGTTTTGAAGTAATAGTAGACTTCAACATTATATCTCTATCTTTAGTTTGCTGAACACCAGTAATATAAGTGACAGTTTCAGCCACAATAGTATTACCCTCAGATTCCCAAGATTTAACTTCAGTACGATATTCAACTGATTGATAGATTTGCCAAAACTTAACCAAAGCTTTTTCCAAACTTTCCCGATCTAAACCATCAGAATTTGTAAAATCATTACTATAAAAATCCATTACATCTTCTAAGTCTTGACGACTAGCAGCTCGGTCAATTTTTTCCAAAATATCAGTCAGTTCATCAGGTGTTTCATATCTACTCTGAGCCAAAGTTAAATTAGCAGATAAAACTACGCCAGAAAAAACAGTTAAACCCAGCAATAACGAACTAGGTAATACAGTTGATAATTGCTTAAACTTAACTAAAAATTTGTTTTGAGAACCAGATAGGATTTGAGAAATATTCATTTTTAAATTATAAAAGTTATTGACTAAAAACTAATTGGCGATTAAAACTAGAGTTTATGGCCATTACTATAATTTTAGCTAAATACTACTGCTCTAACTACTAATAAATCAGATATTACTTTAACTAAATTGTTATACCAGGGAGATAAAAACTTTGAGCAATTCACAAATTAGACTACTAATAGCAGCAAGTGGAACAGGTGGACATTTATTTCCAGCGATCGCCACTGCAAACCAACTAAAGGATTATTATATCGAATGGCTAGGAGTACCTGACCGTTTAGAAACTAAGTTAGTACCATCCCAGTATCCTCTCCATACTATATCAGTTGAAGGCTTTCAAGAGAAATTGGGCTTGGGAACTTTCAAGATTTTGACTGGACTTATTGGTTCTATTCTACAGGTAAGACAGATACTTAAGCGGGGCAAATTTCAAGGTTTGTTTACCACAGGGGGTTATATTGCAGCTCCGGCAATTATGGCAGCTCGTTCTTTAGGTTTACCAGTTATTCTCCACGAGTCTAATGTTTTGCCAGGAAAGGTGACGCGCTGGTTTAGTCGTTTATGTAATGTTGTGGCGGTGGGATTTGAGGAAGGGGCAAAATATTTACCCAAAGGCAAGACAGTATATGTAGGGACTCCTGTCAGAGAAGAATTTTTGTCATCCCAACCCTTAGATTTCCCCATTCCAGAAAATGTGCCTGTAATTGCAGTTGTTGGAGGTTCTCAGGGAGCAGTGGCAGTCAACCAATTAGTGAGACAATGTGTTCCAGCATGGGTAGAAACTGGAGCTTGGATTATTCATCAAACAGGGGAAAATGATCCAGATGCTTTTAGTGTAGAAAATCCTCAGTATTTTCCCATGACATTTTATAGTAATATGGCTGGTTTATTTCAACGTGCTAATTTAGTAATTAGTCGTGCAGGGGCGGGTAGTCTAACAGAATTAGCAGTTACTCATAAACCATCAATTTTAATTCCTTATCCTTATGCTGCGGATAATCATCAAGCTTATAATGCTGAGGTTTTTTCTAGTCAGAATGCTGCTTTAGTTTTTACTCAGTCAGAATTAACTGAAGAAAAACTCCAGACTGAAGTTTTAGAGTTATTAAAATCATCAGAAAAGTTAGAAAAAATGGCTCTAGGAGCAGAAAATTTAGCAGTCAAAAATAGTCATAAAAAATTAGCAAATTTAGTTAATAAATTTTTGAGTCATTAAATTATTCATAAGCATTCAGCTATTAGCATTTCCGTTGTGGAATGCTGCGCAAACAGCTCTCAGCTTTTTATACTAACTTTTATGTGAGGTTGTACAGAATTATGAAATTTATTCATTAATTTATCTATCTTTAAATATAGGGAATAGGGATTTTTGAAATATTTTGATTATCGATCAAGCCAACCTGTCTTTGTTTCCTTATAATTTAGTTTAATCAAAACATCATCAAATACGACAACAAACCTATCTTCGTGAATTGGTTTAAAATGTTCTTTCTACTGCTGATTTTTACCTGACCTTATATGCTTATTGTTTGACCAAAAAAAAGGTCTCAAGCCTCCCCTTAAAAGCTATCCTTTATAAGGAACTCGTGAAACATTTTTAGGAGGGTGGGGAGAGGGGGAGGAGGGGTAAGAGGGGGGAGTCAGAATATTGTCTACAGCTTTCAAAAAAGTATATTGAAAACTACACTTTTTCTCATAAAAAAGGCGAATCAAGACATAAACACAACTTGTATACTTTGTAAAGTTTTATGTTAAGAAAGATGTTTATAAAGCAT
>JBFRWR010000012.1:0-8503 GCA_051439685.1 Trichodesmium sp. | reverse complement strand
GACTTATAAACACTACATATATACAACGTTATAGTTTTTAACTGCTATATATAGTGTCACTGCCTAAGTCCTAATTTGTATTAACACGAAGTAATCAGTGCGATTACTGTATAACCGGATTTTATATCAAAGGTCAAAAATTAAGGTAGTGCGTTAAGGAAGTGTGGGAAGACCTCCAACAGAAAGTAGGAATACTTCCAAAAGTAGGAGGAATAATTGTAGCTGTATCTTTATTGCCAGGCGTCCCAATTTTTTAGTCTTAAAGGCGGCTTTGTTGCACTTTTTTCGCTCCCAAAATTGAGTAATTAATTCAATCTACTCCCTCTATTCATTAGAGATAGAGAAAAGTCCCAGACACACCGGACGCCGTGACACGGTGAGACCCTATCTCCCCCTATCCGTGTCCTCTGACTCCCCTACTCCTGAAAAAAGACTGTTTCAGCAAACCCTATCTAAATCAGATTTACGGGTAACTAATTGATTAAGGGAAATTGCAGAATTTTCAGAAAATCAATATTAAAATTAAGTAAGTCCAGCATATTTGCAATTTTTCTTTAAAACTATTTACAAAACTTTGCATCTGTGTTAATCAAATCAAATTTAAGCTATGCAAAACAAAGTTCTTTATGTTCGTCTCCCATGTAATCCTATTTTTCCGATAGGAGTGGTTTATTTAGCAGATCATGTCCACAAACTTTTTCCAGAAGCAGAACAAAAGATATTTGACTTAGGAGCAGTACCACCTCTAGACTACAAAAAAGCCTTAAATAATTGCATTGATAAGTTCCAACCTAATTTATTAGTATATTCTTGGCGAGACATCCAGATATATGCACCTGTAGGAGGTCGCGGAGGAAACCCCTTGCAAAATGCCTTCGAGTTTTACTACGGGAAAAATCCTCTGATGAAACTGAGGGGTGCAATAGGAGGTCTTCGTTTAGCAGTTTCCTATTACACAGAACTCTGGCGTAACATTGGGCTAATTAAACAAGGTTTAAAAAGAGCTAAGATTTATCAACCAGAAACCCGTGCAATAGTTGGAGGTGGAGCAGTAAGTGTATTTTATGAACAATTAGGCCGTAGTTTACCTACTGGTACGATTGTATCTGTAGGAGAAGGGGAAGTATTGTTAGAAAAGCTACTGAGAGCTGAAGATTTTAGGGGCGAACGATGTTATGTAGTAGGAGAAACATCACCACGCGATCGCTTAATTCACGAAGCGCCTGCTCCTGTAGAGAAAACCGCTTGCGACTACGACTATATTAATAGCATCTGGCCAGAATTTTTATATTACCTACAAGACCAAGATTTCTACATTGGAGTACAAACTAAACGTGGTTGTCCCCATAACTGTTGTTACTGTGTTTATACAGTTATTGAGGGTAAACAAGTACGGATCAACCCTGCGGATGAAGTAGTTGCCGAAATGCAGCAACTATATAATCGGGGTATTCGTAATTTTTGGTTTACTGATGCTCAGTTTATTCCTGCTCGTAAATTTATGGATGACGCAGTTGAGCTATTACAAAAAATCCTGGATGCGGGTATGGATGATATTCACTGGGCAGCTTATATTAGGGCGGATAATTTGACTCCGCAACTATGCGAGTTAATGGTAAAAACTGGAATGAATTATTTTGAGATTGGCATTACCAGTGGTTCCCAAGAACTTGTACGGAAAATGCGAATGGGTTATAACTTGCGGGTAGTATTAGAAAATTGTCGGGATTTAAAAGCTGCTGGTTTTAATGATTTAGTTTCAGTTAATTATTCATTTAATGTAATTGATGAAACTTATGAAACGATTAGACAAACTATTGCTTACCACCGAGAATTAGAAAGAATTTTTGGAGCAGATAAAGTAGAACCTGCTATCTTTTTTATTGGGTTACAACCTCATACACATTTAGAAGATTATGCTTTCCAAAACGACATCTTAAAACCTGGATATGATCCTATGAGTTTAATGCCTTGGACGGCGAGAAAGTTATTATGGAATCCAGAACCTTTAGGTGCTTTTTTCGGTGAAGTTTGTCTAGAAGCTTGGGGAAGAAATCCTAATGATTTTGGTCGTGAAGTTATGACTATTTTAGAAGAAAAATTAGGTTGTGCTGAGTTGGAAGAGGCTTTAATAGCTCCAATTAAATCTGAAGAGAAAAAACAGTTAGCGAAAGTTAGTTAATTATCAAAAAGGTGCTTGATTAACGCACCTTTTTGGATTCATAAATTTAGTTTAAACTTTAAATTTACAACCTCCCCAGATTTACAATAATCCCCGAAATTTTATGTCAATTATTGATGGGGAATATTGAAGTATTTGATACAGCGGTTTCCGAGGTTGTGAGGTACACCTCGAAGCGGACAAGATGCCCGCACTACAATATTTTCACCATTTACCTTGTACCTCATTTGCCTGAAATCTGCTGTATTATTTTGTGGATTTGAATCCTACAATAAATATTCAGAAAATTGCTATAGTAGTTTTGGCTATGATTTTTCGGAAAATAGCAATTGCTGAACTGCTGATTGATACCGCTACGCGCTAGGGAGTAGAGAATAGGAAGTAGCAGACTTTTAAAGGGTTCTCTGATTTAGAAATGTCGTAACCAATTAACGGAGTGCTATAAAAGCATTTTATATAGGTTCATCTCAATATTTGCAAAAATAATTTTTTCCTATTCCCTATTCTCTGTTCCCTAAAAGTGATAAATTTTTTGCTTTCTTGAAAATAGACATCTCCGGAAAATAAATAAACCTCTTAATTAGGGTTTGCGTATGGAAAGTCTTTTGGTAGGGGGAGGAGACAGGAGACAGGAGACAGGAGACAGGATAAATGGAAATTATAGAGGAGATATTCGTAAAAATCGTCCCAATATTTTTCTGCCATAATCATTCTCAAATACTAGCATGCATGAACTTTTTAGACCGAAACAGGCTCCCTTTTTTAGACAAAAAAAGGCTGTAACTAATATCTATTAGTGCTTTGAGGTTTAATCAGCCCGCCCTAATTAGATCAGCTAAAGAAAGGAAAATTCACCATCAAAAAATCCTTTTTCCTGCCTTTTTTAAAATTAAATTGATATTTAATATTAGATATTTGTCATTTCATTTGTAAATATAGGAATGCTCAATAGGGTTTGCTGAAAAATTATTTTGAGCAGGGTACGATTCAGGAGTCAGTGATGGAGGGGAATTTCAGGCATAGTTTTGTCTAATTGATTTTGTCTAACTGTTTATCAATAGTCATTATTTTATATAATTAATTTAGGTGAAATTAATTACCTTTAGTCTAATAGTCTAATTAACTGATGAATAAAATTCTGAACTATGAACTGCTAGAAGAAATATATAGGAGCGCTCGCACAATAGTGTATCGCGCGTACTCGGAATCTGACGAAAAATTAGTCATCCTTAAACTTCCCAACCATCCCTATCCTAATTTCTATTCCTTAACTCAATATCGCAACGCTTATACCCTACTAAAAAACTTCAACTTTCCAGGAATAGTAAAAATCCTAGCACTAGAAAAATTTGAGAAACGTTTAATATTAGTAATGGAAGATTTTGGAGGTACGTCTCTACCAGAATATCTCAGTCAGGAAAATCTTTCTAAACACTCTAATTCAGACAACATAAATCAATTTTTTCAAATAGCTCTACAAATAATTAACACCCTAGAAAAATTACACCAAAATCAGATTATTCATAAAGATATAAAACCCCATAATATTATTATTAATCCTGAAACAAAGCAAATCCAAATAATAGATTTTAGTACCACAACAAAACTGCCGAAAGAAACAGCAGAAATACGCAACCCAAATACCTTAGAAGGAACCCTAGCTTATATTTCACCAGAACAAACAGGGAGGATGAATAGAGGGATTGATTATCGGAGTGATTTCTATTCATTAGGAATTACATTTTATGAACTATTAACAAGACAACTCCCTTTTAATTCCACAGACCCCATGGAATTAGTTCATTTTCATATTGCTCGGACTCCTAAATCTCTCATAGAATTGAATCAGGAAATACCAGAAACACTCAATTCCATAGTGCTTAAATTAATAGAAAAAATGCCAGAAGCACGTTATCAAACAGCAGCCGGATTACGCCATGATTTAGAAAAATGTCAATATGAGTGGGAAAGTACAAACAAAGTTACAGTATTTGACCTGGGAAAAAAAGACATTAGCAACCAGTTAATAATTCCTGAAAAACTCTATGGCAGAGAACAAGAAGTAGAAATATTACTAACAGCATTTGAGAGAGTATCTAGCCCAGAAAAAACTCAAAGTGAATTGATGTTAGTGGGAGGATTTTCGGGGATTGGGAAATCAGCATTAGTCAATGAAATTCAGAAACCAATAGTAGAAAAAAGAGGTTATTTTATTGAGGGAAAATTCGACCAATTTCAAAGAGATATTCCCTTTTCAGCTTGGTTAAATTCCTTTGAGCAATTAATTCAACAAATTTTAAGTGAACCAGAGGCAAAATTACAGACAATAGCCAATAAATTAAAGCAGATATTAGGAGAAGAAGCACAAGTAATAATAGATGTAATTCCCGAATTAGAATTATTGATTGGTGAACAACCTCCAGCCACAGAATTATCTCCAAGTGCAGCAGAAAATCGGTTCAATTTATTATTCTCAAAATTTATCTCTGTATTTGCTGAAGCAGACCATCCATTAGTCATATTTTTAGATGATTTACAATGGGCAGATTTAGCATCACTAAAGTTGATGAAGTTAGTGATGGAAAAAGTAGATATTAACTATTTATTATTAATTGGAGCTTATCGAGATAATGAAGTGAATCCTGGGCATCCTTTCATATTAACTCTTGAGGAAGTTCAAACAACAGGAGCAATTGTTAATCAAATAATTCTATCTCCGTTGAGTCAGTCAGCACTAAATAATTTAGTAGCTGATACTATCAATTATTCTCGGCAAGAATCACTCCCACTCACAGAACAAATTTATCGAAAAACAGAAGGAAATCCATTTTTTAGCAGTCAGTTTATTAAATCTCTCTATAAAGAAGAATTAATTTTTTATAATGAGGAACAGGAAAAATGGTTGTTTAATTTGCCAGAAATTAAAATTTTGGCAGAGAGTGGGGACGTGGTGGAATTAATGGCTAATCAAATCAAAAAACTACCTCAATCTACTCAAGAATTATTAAAATTAGCAGCTTGTATAAGTAATGAGTTTGACTTAGAAACTTTATCGATTGTGTCTGATAAATCTCTGGGAGAAACAGCATCATGTTTATGGAATGCTTTATCAGAAGGATTGATTTTACCAGCAGATGAAACCTACAAATTTTATCAGGGAGAAAACGATGATAATTTGCCAGAAATAACAGATAAAAAAACACCGATATATCATTTTCTCCACGACAGGGTACAACAAGCAGCTTATAGTCTAATTCCGGAAAAAAACAAGCAAGAAACTCATCTAAAAATCGGCAGATTACTGTTAAAGAATACGGGGAGTGAGGAACTAGAAGAAAATCTCTTTGAAATAGTAAATCAACTAAATTATGGTGTGGAATTAATCACAGAAAAAGATGCTAGGGAAGAGTTGGCAAGTTTAAATTTAAAAGCGGGAATAAAAGCGAAAGTATCAACTGCTTATCAAGCAGCAATATCTTATTTGAAAACAGGGATAAATCTACTGACAGAAAATAGTTGGTCAACTCAATATCAACTAACATTGACACTACATGAATTATCGGCAGAAGCTAACTATTTGAATGGTGACTTTGAAGAAATGGAGAAATTAGTTGATATTGTCTTAGAAAAAAGTAATAAACTTTTGGATAAAATCAAAGTCTACGAAATTAAAATACAAGCCTACATTGGTTTGAGTAAAATGCCAGAAGCTTTAACTATTGGGTTATCTGTTTTATCACTTCTTGGGATTAACTTTCCCACAAATCCAACACCATCAGATATTCAAGAATACTTGGAAAGAACTAAATATAACTTGAGGGAAAAAAACATCTCTGAACTGATTAATTTACCATTATTGCAAGACCCAGAAAAATTAGCAGCAATAAGAATTTTATCATCACTTTTTTCGATTACATTTGTGAGCAAACCAGATATGCTGCCACTAATTGTTTGTACACCAATTAATTTATCTCTAGAGTTAGGAATTTCTCCATTATTTGCTGTTTCTTGTGCCTTCTATGGGTTGCTTTTATGCGGATTAGAAGAAATCGATACTGGCTATAAGTTTGGTAGAGTTGCCTGTGAAGTGCTAGAAAAATTTCACAGTAAAGATAAAAAAGCTCAAGTATTTGAATCAGTTTATGATGGCATAGAACACTGGAAAATTCATGTTCGTCAAACTCTTCCTCATTTCCTAGAAGCTTATAAAGTTGGTTTAGAAACAGGAGATTTAGAGTATGGTACTTATTGTATTCTTTTCCATAGCATTCACTCTTATTTAGCAGGGGTATCTCTGAATCAACTGGAGCCAGAAATAGCAAATTATAGCAATTCTATTAAACAGCTCAAGCAAGAGAATAATTACTACTATACCCAAATTTTTCATCAAACTGTTCTCAATTTACTTTGCCATGAAGAAAATCCTGAATTATTATTAGGTAGTGCTTTTAATGAGGAAAAATTTATTCCTTTCTATGAAAATATTAATGACTATTTTGCTTTATTTCTAATCTATTTGAATAAATTAATTCTGTCTTATTTATTGGGGAATTTTCAGAGTGCCAAACATTATGAAGTTTTGGGTTCGGAATATATTGGCGGTGCCACTGGATTATTTTGTATTCCAGTATATTATTTTTATAGTTCACTAACTAAACTAGCTTTTTATCCTACTGCTACAGTTGACGAACAAAAGCAAATACTAGAGCAAGTAACCGTCAATGCAGAAAAAATGAAATTCTGGGCACAACACGCACCTGCTAACCATTCCCACAAATATTATTTAATAGAAGCAGAAAAACAAAGAATACTCGGAGACAAAATAACAGCAATAGAAGCTTACGAACAGGCGATCGCTCTAGCTACAGAAAACGAATACATTCAAGAAGCAGCTTTAGCAAATGAACTCTGTGCCAAATTTTATTTAGAGTGGGGCAAAACTAAACTTGCTCAAACCTACATGATCGAAGCTTACTACGGATATGCTAACTGGGGAGCAGTAGTCAAAGTCAGAGACTTAGAACAGCGATACCCACAACTACTCGCCACGGTGTTAGTTTCCTCTTCGGAAAAAGACAATCTGATTAGCAGCAGTACCTACACCCATACCTATGACAAAAATAGAGAAAATATTCTCGATCTAGCAACTGTCGTCAAAGCTTTTCAAACTCTGTCTGGAGAAGTGAAGCTAGAAAATTTGCTCTCAACTTTAATTCAACTGATGATGGAAAATGCGGGTGCGCAAAAATGCGCTCTTATTTTACTCAAAGAGGAACAGTTAATTCTGGAAGCAATGACTAATGTTGTAGATACAGGGGTAGACTTTGACTCTGCTGCTGCGACTGCCACAAATAGTCAACAATATTTACGAAATTTTCAGCGTCCAGCTATACCTATTTCCGCAAGTCAAGAGTTACCCCAAGCATTAATTAACTATGTCTGGCGAACTCAAAAATTTCAGGTATTTGATGATGCTACCAAAGAAGTAAAATGGGCAAATGATTCATATTTCCAAAGACAGCAACCGCGTTCTATTTTATGTACTCCTATTATCAACCAAGGTAAACTTATCGGTATTATCTACTTAGAAAACAATTTAACAACAGGTGCATTTACTGCTGAAAGACTAGAGATATTAGAAATGATTACTACTCAAGCAGCTATTTCTCTAGAAAACGCATTTCTTTACGATACTTTAGAACAAAACGTTCAAGAATTAAACGAAACAAATAAACGTATAAATCAAACCCTCGAAGAATTAAAACGCACTGAATCTCAACTAATTCAAACCGAAAAAATGTCATCTTTAGGGCAGTTAGTTGCTGGAGTTGCTCACGAAATTAATAATCCAGTCAGCTTTATTTATGGCAATATAGATTATGCTCAAGAATATGCTCAATACTTATTAGATTTAATTTCAATGTATCAGTCAAACTATCCTGAAGCTGTGGATAAAGTAAGAGATATTCTGGGAGATATGGAATTAGATTTTTTACTTGAAGATTTGCCAAAAATATTAACTTCAATGAAAGTAGGAGCTGAACGAATTAAAGAAATTGTCAAATCTCTACGCAACTTTTCTCGTTTGGATGAATCACAAGTTAAAAATGTAGATATACATGAAGGTATAGATTCTACTCTGATGATTCTCCACAATAATCTCAAAGCTAAACCCCATGAATTAGAAATTAAAATTGTGAAAAATTACGGTCAATTACCTAAAGTCAAATGCTATCCAGGAGAACTGAATCAGGTATTTATGAATATTCTTGCTAATGCTATTGATACACTAGAACCGATCAGAAAACCATCAACCCATTT
>JBFRWR010000011.1:0-3164 GCA_051439685.1 Trichodesmium sp. | reverse complement strand
ATGGCTATTCTATTTATATCGATTTTAAAGGAGCAATTTTTTATGATAGAAATGAAATCAAAGAAGCAGATATAAGAAATGATAATGAACAAATTTTTTATGATATTTTTGAGGGCAAAATTGAGGGGAAAAGAAATTTATTGACCTGTTCAACTATACTTAGTGATAATGATAAAATTAAAGTCAAGTCTTTTAAGAATATTGATGATCGAGGAAGTATTACTGTAAAAATGGAAGATTTACTTTCCAAATAAACTTTTTAGTTGTACACCATGATATAGATTTTTTAGCACATATTTGGAGTGCTATCAATTATGAGCGATCGCTTACAGCACCCTACTAACTACTCTTAACTTTCTTGGTTTCATCCACTAGAAAAACTTAGGTAATCCTGCTTGTTTTAAAACTGCATTAGCTGTATGGCGCGATTTAATAGAATTATCTACTACGAATCGGTGTTATGTAATTGGACTATACCAAATTTCATGGTCTCCCTTACCCTCTAATCACCTTTCGCAACAAAGCCTTAGAGCATAGTTGATATTGATGCCATATATGATATGATTGGTTATCACGTCCTAATTTTTAATAATGAGTTCTTTTACTACAGCTAAAACAATTGGTTCAATTTATTGTGTAGGTCGTAATTATGCCGATCATGCAAAAGAGTTAAACAACCCTGTTCCGAAAGAACCAATAATTTTCACAAAATCTCCTGCCTGTATTGTACCATTTGAAGGAAAGATATTGTTACCCCTTAATTTAGGACGATGCGATTATGAAACAGAGATTGCAGTCCAACTTGGCAATGATTTGTATCAGGGGGATAGAAACCAGGTCTTAGAAGCAGTGAGTGATGTTGGTATTGCTCTAGATTTGACTCTTCGTGATAAACAAAATGAGTTGAGGGCGAAAAAGTATCCTTGGGTTCTAGCCAAAAGTTTTGCCAATGCTTGTCCATTGTCAAAGTTGAGGAAGGTGGATCGTGTCACAGAATTAGAAGAACTGGAAATCAGACTGGAAGTAAACGGTGAAGTTCGTCAACAAGGGTCTACCAACCAAATGTTATTTTCAATTCAAGACCTGCTTTGTTTCATTAGTCAGCAGATACCGCTACGTTCAGGGGATATTATTTTAACTGGGACTCCAGCTAATGTTGGGCCTCTCAATAATAGTGATTATTTGCTTGCTTTTCTCAATGGGGAAGCTATCGCAGAGGCTGAGATTATCAGAAAGTAACGGCAATAGTTATCCTTACAGTTCAACAAAATAATCGGGAAATTATACGCCACATTATAGGAGTGTTGCATAAGTCTTGTAGTTAACAAAAAACCGATAAGTTTCCAGCAAAAGTATTAAAATGATCGGCATTTATTATGAACTTAGTCACAGTTTTAGGATTACTAGCAGGCAGTTTAACCACTATTTCATTTTTACCTCAAGTTATCAAAACTTGGCGCACTCGCTCCACAAAAGATATATCCTTAGAGATGTTTGCTATTTTCTGTTCTGGTGTATTAATCTGGATAATTTATGGCATTCTGGTTAAAGATATACCAGTTATTTTTACTAATGTTGCTACTTTGACTTTAGCTTCCCCGATTTTGTGGTTTAAACTAAAGTATAAATAACTCTATTTTATACTTTAGTTTAACTTTTCACTTCAGTAATATTTGAGTCTAATACTGTTGTGATTATTTTTGCATTTCCTAATGAAAATAGTTTAGGAATAACTAGCCTTAGTTATCAGATTGTTTAGGCTAATTTTGCAATTATTTACTGATGTTAGTTCTGCACATTACACTAGACAATTAAACCAAATATTTCTTGAGAAAGTTCATTTAATTCTTTATTGGCAAGTATTTTTAACATCACTGGGTGGTCTAAAAAAGCTTGATAACGAGACAAAACATTCATTTGAGTGGCTTTACCATCATAATTAACTTTGTCAAATGAACTACCTTTTCCCACCTTAGAAACCATATTAATTCCAGCATCAGTAAACACTAATCCTAAAGCTTCAGTAATTTTTTGTCTGTAAGCCTTGTTAATAAACCATTTGTTGTAGCTAATATTAATCTTATTTTGAAAATAATTAGACAATCCTAAATATTCTCTTGCGTGTTCTATCCATTTGTTGATTATAGCGTCTGGATTTTTACTCAGTCTTTTCTCTTCTTTTTTAATTAAACTGGCAAAGGTGTTATATGGGTCTCTGATAATTAAGATATTAAATCTACTTTGACTTTTTCCCATAAATTCTTCTCGTCCTTCCTCAAACCATGGCATAATATTACTAAGTTCATAATGTTCATAGCTATGAATCACTAGGTCTTTGATGCTATATTTTTTAAGTTTTTCTCTGTCTATATCTACACAATTTCCACCATATAAATATTCAACTTTGCTATTAGTCAAATACTTTAAATATCTCTTCCACTTCGAGTTACCTTGATGATAAACAAGTGGGCTTATCCCAGAAATATTAGCTTTTTAAAAGCTTTGATAGGGATCCTTGTTCTTATAAAGTTTGACATCATTCAAGTGAACAAAACTTCCATTATTTTGCCTAATAATCCAATTTATAATCCCATGATTACCACTACGACGTAAACCAAAACAGCTAATATCTATTGCATTCGTAAAATACATAATCCTCAGTTAATTACTATCAACAATTTGGTAGTTCTAGATAAGTAATAATAAAATATTAATTATACAAAATTAACGCTAAAATCCTTATCCAGAGGTCTATATTCTCAAAAATCGCAAAATTCATAACAGCAAGCATAATTATCAGCGCTGAGACTGTGGCCAAAATTTTGTACAAAACTGACAAAACAATATGATTTACTAAATTATACTACCTTTTTAGGCTGATAACTAATAACTGATAACTGATAACTGTTTAAATATGTCTACTAATACTAATCTATTTAATACTGAAAAATTACTCTTCACTCCAGCTACTCCTGAATCTAATGCTATTCCAATTATTTTTGCTTTTCCTAATGAATATACTGTAGGAATAACTAGCCTTGGTTATCAGATTGTTTGGGCAACTTTGGCAATGCGTTCTGATTTACAAGTTAGTCGCTTATTTACTGATATTAATGAATCTCTGCCACAAGAAGCAGAGTTATTTGGTTTTTCTCTTTCTTGGG
>JBFRWR010000010.1:0-6960 GCA_051439685.1 Trichodesmium sp. | reverse complement strand
GTTTTAGGGAGTAGGGAGTAGGGAGTAGGGAGTAGGGAAGATGAGGAAATGGGGAGTAGGGTAAGAGAAAAACAACTGTACCTCAGAAAGAGTGAGAAACGCTATACTGTATAACCGGATTGTATATTATATCAAATCCGGTTGAATACTTATTATATAGTTGGAGGAGTAGGGGAGTGGGGGAGTAGGGGAGTAGGAAGATTGAATATTCAAGTGTAGTTATGAATATATACTATATAACCGGATTCTATATTACTGGGAAAAACTGAGTTTCTGAATTTGGGTGACTGGTTTTTAATTCATAGCTCCCAAATTCGTTCTATATTCCGTCATTAACTACTAGAACGTTGCCGTAACTCCACTACATCTTCTTTGATAGTCATATCGTAATTACCAAAAAAGTTTTGCCCTAGTAAACCCAATTCTTTGCTTGGAGGAGAGATCGCAATTCTTAGTTGATTAATTGTCAGACCACCCGCAGAAATAGAACTGACTATACCAATCCCTAATTCTACATTTTTACCATCAGCTAAAGTAAATGTTCCTGTGTCAAAGGGCAATATATTCAAAGCTTTTGCCATGTCTTCAGTAATTAAAGTAGAAGTAGCGCCAGTATCTAATATCATTTCATAAGTTTGATCGCCATTAAAAGTAACATCAATTACAGGACTACCCCCCCTACGACTTTTAATTGGTATTTGATATAACCCTGCTGCTGTACTCGAAGTTGATACCTCCTCCGGTAGTTCTTCTGGAAACAGATTACAAACTGAAATAGTTAAGTCTCTTCTATTACCATTATCATCAACGATAAAACACCCTGGGTATTCTTGGGCGATCGCTGTGAATATGTAAGCACAGCTAAATCCTGTTACAGAAATTAATGTTGTAACTAATATAGATGCTCTTTGCCAAAATCTGGTTGTGGGCTGTTTTTTACTTTCTAGAGTTGCCTGAACCTGACTTTGATCATTCCAGTCCTGATGTAAATAATTTTCTATCATAATTAATTACTAATTTTTTTAAGAATTTTAGTTATGTGTTTATTGTTAAGATTTAAGTTGTAACTTAATTTTATCTTATTTAACTTGTAAATGTAATCTGTACTTGTGACTACTACATTATTCGTAAACTCAATATATTCTCTGTAACCTAAGTAGATATTCTGAGCCTATCTTTAGATAAATACTAATTAATTAGAGGAATTAAAATGTCAATCTCAGCTCAACCTGCATTATTGGTACTAGCAGATGGAACTACTTACCAAGGTTTATCCTTCGGTGCCCCAGGAACTACCATTGGAGAAGTAGTCTTTAACACCGGAATGACAGGTTATCAAGAAGTTCTAACAGACCCAAGTTATTGTGGGCAAATTGTCACCTTTACCTACCCAGAATTAGGAAATACAGGAGTAAATGCTGAAGACGAAGAGTCCAGTCAGCCACAAATCAAAGGTGCGATCGCTCGTAATATTTGTCCACGTCCTAGTAACTGGCGTTCTACTCAGTCTTTATCAGACTATCTCAAAGAACATAAAATCCCTGGAATTTATGGTATTGATACTCGTGCTTTGACTCGGAAAATTCGGACTGTAGGGGCAATGAATGGGGCAATTTCTACAGAAATTCTTGATCCAACAGAATTGTTACAAAAAGTTCAATCTGCTCCTAGTATGGCAGGACTAAATTTAGTAGACCAGGTGACAACTAAAGAAGTTTATCAATGGTCTGAAACAACTAATCCAGATTGGGAGTTTAATCCTTCTGTTCCTGGATACAATGGAGAGCAATATACAGTTGTGGCCATTGACTTTGGAGTGAAGAAAAATATCCTCCGCCGTCTAGCCAGCTATGGTTGTCGAGTTGTGGTTGTTCCGGCCAATACACCACCAGCAGAAATTCTCAAATATAACCCTGATGGTATTTTTCTGTCTAATGGTCCCGGAGACCCTGCTGCTGTGACACAAGGTATCGAGACTACTAAGGAGTTGGTCAAATCATCAAAACCAGTCTTTGGTATTTGTATGGGACATCAAGTCCTTGGTCGGGCCTTGGGTGCAGATACTTTTAAACTCAAGTTTGGGCATCGTGGTCTAAATCAACCAGCAGGTTTACAACAAAAAGTGGAGATTACCAGTCAAAATCATGGATTTGCGATTAATCCAGATTCTTTAGCTGCTGAGATAGAAATTACCCATCTCAACTTGAATGACCAAACTGTTGCAGGTTTAAGACATAAATCTTTACCTTTGTTCTCAGTACAATACCATCCTGAAGCAAGTCCAGGTCCTCACGATGCTGATTATTTGTTTGAACGCTTTGTTCAAGCAATGCAGGATGCTCGTAAAGCTAAAGCCTAAAATTGAGGCAGCAAAAATAATGGGTTTTAAACATTCTTGCCTCAGAAGGGAGAAAGTTTTTAGCCCAAATTTTTGATAAATCTCAACCTATCTCAATTTGTACATTTTATAGTCCTATGCGCTAGGGAATAGGGAATAGAGAACAGAGAAAAGTAGACTGTTAAAGGATTCCAGGATTTATAAATGTCCTAAACAATTAACGTAGTGCTATATTTCTCGCAAAATTAGTCCAGATTGTGCACAAATAATGATATACTTAAATGATAAAAGTTTGTCATTTAAAAAAAGTCATTTGGGACTAGACAAAATAGAGATTAAGAAGTATAATAAATATTTGAATTATGCAAAATCAAGCTAGGAGGGTGTTATTCCTGAGCCTAAGCAATTAAACCTGACTGTTAGCCTAAGAGGCTCTCATGACGTCGGGGATAACTACCAGCTATTCCGCCTAACAGGACTGTTAGATGCCTTCTCAGAAGGGATTTTTAGCAAAACCCTAAAGGCAAAAATTGATCAAGGACCAAAAAATATAATTTTGGACTTGTCCAAGATAGACTTCGTTGATAGCTCTGGATTAGGAGCGCTCGTTCAACTGGTAAAGCATACCAAACAATCTGAAGGTACTTTACAAATAGTTTCAAATCCTCGTGTGACTCAAACTGTTAAGTTGGTTCGCTTAGAGAAGTTCTTGTCTTTACGGGCTTCATTAAATGAAGCTTTGGAAAATGTCAAGAAACCTTGACAGATTTAGGCAATGACCGAAAATCTAACATTTTTTATAGATATTATGCTCCCGTCAAAAAGAAAAACTAAAGATGGGAGTAGGTCAAGCCTTATAATTTATATATTTGATCAAAAGTTCCCCTGAAAAACTTGAGGAAAACTCAGACCACAAGATGCTAAATTAAGAGTAGCAACTTATAAGTTAACCCATAAAGAAAAGAATAAGTTGTTATTTGTATGGGAATCAAAAAAGCTGGAGCAATATTGTATTAAGTAGAAAAATCAAGGGGAGAATAATCAGTTTGCAGCAGTTAAACCCTGTCACCCTAACACCAGCAGAAATTCAAAAAATTTCTCCCTCAGCTTGGGCATATTTGGGGGATGCAGTCTATGAACTGTATATTCGGAATTACTACTTAATACCACCGAAGCGATCGCGTTATTACCACCAATTAGTTGTGGCCCAAGTTAGGGCAGAAAGTCAGGCAAATCAATTAAATAATTTAAAACCTCATCTCACCAGTGCAGAGTTAGATATTCTTAAAAGAGGCCGGAATGCAGCTTTGAGCAAACCGAAAAGATTAAACCCAGAAGTTTATCAAGAAGCTACCAGTTTAGAAACTTTAATTGGATACTTATATTTGACCGATCCCCAAAGATTAAATCAATTACTAGAGTACATAGAATTAGATTAAATAAAGTATAAGTATTAAATCAATTTAAGAGCAGCTATGTCTACAAAACATTCTCAATTTAATCCTCAAGACAAACCCCACATCAAGAAAAAAATTCAACTCAAAGGGAAAGGGAAGCCAGAAAAAAATTATCACTCGGAAACAGCTAAAGAAGATGACGATCTAATTTATGGACGACACACTGTACAAGCAGCTCTCCAAAGCGATCGCTCTTTAAACCGGATATGGGTTATTCCTCCACTAAGGTACGATCCCCGATTTCATACATTACTTAATGAGGCAAAAACAAAGGGTGCAGTTATAGACGAAGTAGACGATCGCCGTCTAGATCAAATTACTCATAGACAAAATCATCAGGGAATAGCAGCTCAAATATCTCCTTATGAATATAAGGAACTTGACGAACTAATTTCTCAAGCAAAATCTAAAACCGACCAACCAGTATTACTGGTAGCTGATGGTCTCAACGATCCCCATAACTTAGGAGCTATTATTCGGACAGCAGAAGCTTTAGGAGTGCAAGGTTTAATTATTCCACAAAGACGAGCAGTAGGAATAACTTCAACTGTGACAAAGGTTGCAGCAGGAGCCTTAGAAAAATTTCCTGTAGCTAGAGTTATTAATCTCAGTAATGCTTTAGAAGAATTGAAAAAAGAGGGTTTCTGGGTATATGGTACTGTGGCAAATGATGGGGAGCTAATTCATACGGTAAAATTTACTGGAGCTATTGTTTTAGTAGTTGGTAGTGAAGCAGAGGGTTTAAGTCTTCTAATTCAAAAAAATTGTGATGCTTTAGTTTCTATACCAATGTCAGGAAGTACCCCAAGTCTAAATGTATCAGTAGCAACAGGTATGGCCCTTTATGAAATCCATAGACAACGCTGGTCAAAAAATTTGCGTATCTAGTGTAAGGATATAGATATCTCTAGAAAAGAGGGAACAGGTAGAAATAATTGATAATTTATGGATAATCAAAAATATAGCGCTGTGCTCCGGGAACAGGCAACAGGGAACAGGCAACAGGGGGAATAAATTGCCGATAATATAAGACTTTGAGCTGCTTAACCCCTACTAAAATTTGTACATATACCAGCGCTCATTGCTATAAAAGTTCACTTCACCTGTATAAAAAATGCTATGTGATTGAAAAAATAAAGGGTGCGTAGTATAACATTATGTAAATGAAAAATAGCTGAAAATGGATGAAGCAGTTTTCTATGAGTTATATAGCTCTGAACAATCTGCCAATTCATTATAATTATGATTTACTATAATTTTCAGAGTCAAGTTACATATCTAACTTTCTCTAGATGGTTAATTTGATAACTTAATTATCTGAAAATTATACTAATTATCAGATTTTACAATTCATTGCTTTCCATAATTAACTACTAATACTCAGATTCTTAAATAACATGAACGAAACATTAGTCAATTTACTCGATTTTGCCGGACTAGCTTGGTGGGTTAAAATTTTGACTGCAAATCCCCGTTGCACTTATTACTTTGGCCCTTTTTTTACAGATGAAGAAGCCAAAAATGCTGAAGCTGGTTATTTAGAAGATTTAGAAAGTGAAGGAGCCCAAGATATTCAGGTATCTATTCAGCAGTGCCAACCTGTAGAGTTAACCATATATGATGAATTAGAGAATATTAATAATGATATAATGGCAGATACGGCTTTTAGCTAGAAGGCAAGTAAACGAAAAGGTATATAGAATATCCACTCCCCATATATATATTTATCCGGTGAATTTCTCTGCCGTTAAATTGCCCGATGATAACAGGAACTTCTAAAACAAAGATAATTGAATCCAGGTTTCAGAAGTTTCTTGTCTCATCGGCTGACTATTTTTTTTCGTCTCCACAAGCAGGTAATATCATGTCCGGATGATTAGGTATAAATAAAATATTTGGTTTGGAGAGGATATATTTTAATTTCTCCCCTACTCCCCTACTCCCCTACTATCTTACTATCTTAATTATAAGTGTTCAACCGGACATGGTATAAGATGATACCCTCCTCCCATAATGCTTTATTTAATATATAATTATTGGTGTAGAGTTTGTCTATACATAATGAAGAAAACAGGATTAAATATACGGATAAGTCATAACAGATTAAATAAGCTGAGACTATATGCAGTAGAAAATGAAAAAACAATGACGCAAGTAATCAGTGATTTCATTGATTCACTAAAACTTAAAGACAAGAAAATAAAAGAGAAACATCAATCGACATTTATTTAATTTGCTTTTGGCAATTCCCCTCCTGTTAAATGGCTCGATTATAACAGGAGACCCCTTGCCGAATCTAGTTGGGGATATAAAAATTTGTCTGGTTATCTGCTATCCAATGTTTGATATCTGTTACAACTTGGTTAGGAATTTCCCAAGGAAACAAATGAGCTGTATGAGGATAGCATTGCCAAGTAGCATTTATGAGGAACAGAGCAGTTTCTTGACTTGACTCAGGAGTAATATGGCGATCGCTATCCCCAGCTAAGACTAAGCAAGGCGACTGAATTTGAGCCACGTCAGATAGTCTATTATAACCATTTCTCAAAGCTTGGTTTAAAGCTCTAGTCGCTAATTGAGAAGTTTGGAAATAAGCAGAAACTGCTTCTTTTGCCAGATATTTATAGGCAGTAGGATGATGTTGTTGGATCAGATATCTAAATAGCGATCGCTTACCAAAAGTATTAATATTCCATTGCCACCCTGGACAAAAATAATTTATAATCCCCGCTAAACCTGTATAAAAATTATCCTGCCAAGTTATCGGTGGATGATTACTGCGAGGTTTTGCTGCTGTAGCGATTAAAATCAAGCCAGCAACCTTTTCTGGGTTTCTCAGAGCCAACTCCATCCCAATAATTCCGCCTAAAGACCATCCCAGAATTAAATATCTAGAAATTTCAAGTTGTTCTAGAAGTCTTTCTAAGTCTACTAAATGTTGAGTAATTTCAAAGGGAGTTTTCGTATAAGTTTGGCCATATCCCCTTAAGTCTGGAGAAATAGTTTGAAAATTTTGACTCAGGGAATTGGTAAAGACTGACATACATTGAGCATTACCTGGATGTCCGTGGAGACAAAGAATAGGAAAACCTTCTCCTTGGGAATGAAATTTTAGTGATAATGATTCAACCATAATTTTTTTATTGAGGGGTAAGTCTGAAAATT
>JBFRWR010000009.1:0-10673 GCA_051439685.1 Trichodesmium sp. | reverse complement strand
GACGAATCGCCCCTACAGACGAATCGCCCCTACAGACGAATCGCCCCTACAGACGAATCGCCCCTACAGACGAATCGCCCCTACAGACGAATCGCCCCTACAGACGAATCGCCCCTACTTTGACAAAGAAAACTTAAGCTGATTCTGGTTTTGGTAAAGACGAAGGATGCAACAACAACTCTGCAGTCGATCGCTTCTCTACCATTTCCTTAGTAATAGTACAACGAGTCACATCCTTCCGGGATGGTAACTCATACATCACATCTAACATTAACTCCTCAACAATACCCCGCAACGCTCGCGCCCCAGTCTTCCTCCTAAAAGCTTCCTTCGCGATCGCCCGCACAGCTTCCTCTTCAAATTCTAACTGTACATTATCCATCCGCAATAGCTTTTGATATTGTTTCACCAGAGCATTCTGAGGTTCAGTCAAAATTGCCATTAGAGTCTCTTCATCCAAAGGCTCAACTACCGCCACCATTGGTATTCGGCCAATCAATTCTGGAATTAAACCAAACTTTACCAAATCATTCGGTTCCATTTCCTTCATCAAGTCAATGGTCTTTTTCTCCTTATCCTGAGTTTCTTCTCCCTTTTGAATAAAACCCATTGACTTTTTGCCTCTTCTCTGATCTACTATCTTCTCCAAACCAACAAAAGCCCCACCACAAATAAATAAAATATTACTTGTATCAATTTGAATACAATCTTGATAGGGATGCTTTCTACCACCTTGAGGAGGTACGTTGGCAACAGTTCCCTCCAGCATTTTTAACAAAGCTTGCTGTACACCTTCCCCAGATACGTCTCTGGTGATCGAAGGGTTTTCACTTTTACGAGCTATCTTATCAATCTCATCTATATATACAATTCCCCGTTGCGCCTCATCCACTTCTAAATCTGCCACTTGCAAAAGTCGTAGCAGAATATTCTCCACATCTTCCCCAACATATCCAGCTTCTGTTAATGTCGTAGCATCTGCCACCGCAAATGGTACATCTAAAAATTCTGCCAGAGTTTGAGCCAACAAAGTCTTACCACAACCTGTTGGTCCAATCAATAAAATATTCGACTTTTGTAGTTCTACCTCATCTTGAGAAGACTTGCCACTTTTTTTGGCCTCTACAAAACTCAAACGTTTATAGTGGTTATAAACTGCCACCGACAATACCTTTTTTCCTTCCTCTTGGCCAATCACATGAGAATCCAGGTAATTTTTAATCTCTCTTGGCTTAGGAATTTGATTAATAGATAGTTTCTGAGCAGCAGTACCCCGTTTTTGGGGTGTAGATGCTGGACGTGGCATTGGGGGTTGTGCCCCTGTAGAGCTGGAGTCAAAAAGCTCCTCATCTAAAATCTCATTGCACAACTCTACACATTCATCACAGATGTAAACACCAGGCCCAGCTATTAGTTTGCGGACCTGTTCTTGAGACTTGCCACAGAATGAACATTTTAGATGGGAGTCGTATTTAGACATAACTGCCGATACTATTTTGCTAATATTTGTTAACAATGCACAGTAAGATAAACTTACTGAGGGGGTATCTCCCAATGTCTACAAGAAAACTTGTAGACGCTTTTAAGGGCTTGCGTCGCCTTGGTTATCGGCGTTCGCAGAAGTTCAATTACTTGACGATGCGCTAACCTATCAGGATAGAGGTTACTTAGTGGCCTGGTTTTCCACCACAAACTACTGTACTACTCTATTTATGAGATATTAGCATAATATATACAACTAGATTCAGTATAACTATATGAATATATAAACTTATACTAATAAATATAAGTAAATCAACAATAGTTAATTAACCTCTTATTACATTGCAGGGACAGATTCTCCTGGTACAGGAAGATTCTGTCTTGTAATTACTTGATCTATTAGACCATAATTTTTGGCCTCTTCAGCGGACATAAAAAAGTCGCGCTCTGTATCAATTTCTATTGTTTCTAGAGGTTGACCTGTATGGTCTGCTAATAATTCGTTTAGCTTACGTTTATGATAAAGGATTTCCTTAGCTTGAATCTCAATATCTACAGCTTGACCCTGAGCGCCACCTAGAGGCTGGTGTATCATAATTCTCGAACTAGGAAGGGACATTCTCTTACCTTTTGCCCCACCAGAGAGAAGAAAAGCGCCCATACTGGCAGCTAAACCATAACAAATTGTCACTACATCAGGTCTTACCTGTTGCATGGTGTCGTATATAGCCATTCCAGCGGTAACTGAGCCTCCAGGAGAGTTGATATATAGTTGAATATCTTTTTCTGGGTCTTCAGCATCCAGGAATAACATTTGAGCTGTGATAGTATTTGCCAAATTATCGTCTACTTGAGTTCCGAGAAAAATAATTCTTTCTCGGAGCAGTCGTGAGTAGAGGTCAAAAGCTCTTTCCCCCATCCCAGATTGTTCGACCACCATTGGTACAATGTTACTAGGACCGGAGTAGACTTGTAACTTATTATAATAACTAACTAAATTATCAGAATATTGAGATATAACCATAATACACTGGTTTATTTATCAAATGGATATTTTTTGTTTTGCTTAGTATTATGCCAAGCTAGAGTATATTATGCCTTACCTTCAGTAATCTTGGTAGTCCGGTTATCCGGACTATTACTAATTTACTCTTCTTCGGTCTCAGATTTTTCTTCTGTAGTTACCTGCTGTGCCTCAACTTCTACAATAGTTTCGGTCTCTTCAGTTGTTTCTGATTCTCCTGAAGTTTCTTCTTCTGTAGTTTCAGATATTTCTGCTCCTACTTGTAAGGTTCCTTCGGGGACTAACTCTACAGTGCCATTTTCCTCTAACCATTTAATTGTTTTTTCTTTCAACAAATCTTCTGTTACTACTTCTCTTAATCTCTCTGTATCTACATCCTTTCCTTTGAGTTGCTCCATCACCTTTGCTGACTCAGCGACAATTTCTTCTTCCTCCACGGTAATGGACTCTTTCTTGGCTACTGCCACTATGGCCAAATCTCTTTTCAATCGCTCAATTGCTTCTGGCCGCGATCGCTCTTGCATTTCGGGCAATTTATCGCTACTGAATAATTCTTTGACATCTATTCCATACTGGCTTAATTCCATGGCACTTTGAGCTAGCATTTGCTGAATTTGATTTTTAATCAATGTTTCTGGAATTTCTACCTCTAGATGAGTTACTAGCTCATCAACAATTGCTAGTTCCTTATTTTGTTTTGTTTGTTCTTCTTTTTCGTTCGTAAATTTTTTCTCCAAGAACTCCTGTAATTCGGCTAGTGTTTCAAACTCACTAATTTCTTGAGCTAAATCATCATCTAATTCTGGTAGTTCTTTTTCTTTTAATTCTTTAAGAGTCAAAGTAAATACTGCTGGTTTACCTGCGAGTTCTTTCTCACCATAGTCTTCAGGAAACTGTGCAGAAATTTCTTTTGTTTCCTCTGGCTTCATACCCACTACACCTGCAATAAAGCCAGGAATAAATTGTCCTTCTTTTAAGTCCATTTGGAAATCTTGAGCCTTTCCTCCGGGCACTTCTTTTGGTTCTTCTCCTTCTACCTCCGATGGAATTACACCTTCAAAATCTACTATTGCCACATCTCCTAACTCAGCACCTCTTCCTTCTACTGGAATTAAGGTTCCCATCTGAGAGCGACGTTCTTCCAGAAATTCATCAATTTGGGATGGGTCATACTTAGCTTCTTCCGCTTTAACCACTAATCCCTTGTAATTCTCTATCTTGGGTTCTGGCTCTACATCTACCTTGGCCGAGAAAACCATTTCTTTTCCTGGTTCAAAATCTTTGACCAATTCTTCAAACTCTGTCCTTAGATCAAATTGGCCTATTGCATTAATTTTTTCTTGTTCTCTTGCTTTTTCTAAGCAATTATTAATTAGGTCATCTAAGGCCATTGCCTTAATATAATTTTTGCCCAGCCGTTGAATCAATATGTTTCTAGGTACTTTACCTTTTCTGAACCCAGGAATATTGGCTGAACGGACATATTTCTGAATTACCTGCTCATAGGCATTCTTGGACATTTCTGGTGTAATCTCTATTTCTAGCCCTATTTGGCTAGCGGGCAGTTTTTCCTGGGTAACTTTCATCGGTTTTTCTAATTTAGTTAGAATTATAGGTTATGATTTTCTTAAGGTATATCTATATTCCTTAGCTTAGGAATTTTGAGTATTCCCACAGTTTCTAACACATATCTGTGTAGATTAGTATATTATCCCTCTAGCACTGGCAGTAATTGCGTAACTTTAGGACTTTTTTAAGTTTATGGCGATTACAGGTTGTTGGTAAGCTAGAACTAAGTTTAGATTTTACAGTAGTCAGAATTAGTTATAGTAGTATAAAATATCTAGTCCTGCAACAATTTCTCCATTTTCTTCCTTCAGTTTCCTTAAGTTTTTAGATCATTGGTTGACTAGGGGTTAGTTTTACCTATTAAAAAATCTATAGCAATCTGCCCATAGGTTGCGGGTAATTAAAAAGTCAATAAAAAACTTGAAACTCCTACCTGTTTCCTGTTCCCTCAAAAGCAGTAAGATTTTTGCCACGAATATATTAGAGGATTGCTATATTATTTAGACATATAGTCATTTATCATAAATATTTTTGTATCTTAACTTTTTTATTTATGATTGCTGAAATCTAGTTGCTAGAATTAATATTCTGATATATTTTAAGAAGTATAGTTATATTCAAAGTTATTATAATTTTTCTATTTTTAGATTGACAACTAAATTTTATGTGTTTCTATGGTAAAATTCAAAATAAAGATAATGTTGAAAGGGTGAAAAAAAATCTGCATTTTCAGGCAGGACGATGAGTGAAAATAGAAAAAATATAGAGATGATTTTAATAAAATTTGTGTACTATAGAATTTTCAAATGAGATTTCAATAATTGATAATTACCTCTCTCTAAAAGGAAGAGGATTGAATAAAAGAAAAATTTTTTCTTGTTTATCCACCGCGAGTGAGAGGCTTTAAACCTTAATTATTCGGTAAAACAAAAAAAGGTGATTTACTAACAGTAACTTAAAGTTTGACAAGCCTTATAAAATATTGCCTATTGCCTTTTCCCTAAAAAACACCTGTTTTTCAAGAAACTTAAATAAAAATACTATATATTTAATCTATATTATTACTATAATTACTGATAATTTGATAGAGTTAAGAGAAATAAGATAAATAAAGGAAAGTATCATAAATCTGCTATAAACTATAAATTAAAATAATAAAAAGCTAGAAAAAAATATTAGAAAAAATATAACAATTAAAATATTAAATAGCTAACAAAGGAGGAAAAATTGTCAGAGTCTTATACAGTAGCAATATTAGGGGCAACTGGTGCTGTAGGTACAGAGTTAATAGAATTACTAGAAACTCGAAACTTTCCAGTAGCAGAATTAAAACTGCTGGCATCAGAACGTTCAGCAGGTAGTACCTTAAAGTTCAAAGGACAAGACCTAAAAGTACAAGCTGTAACAGATGATTCATTTCAAAATGTAGATTTAGTGCTAGCATCAGCAGGTGCATCTACATCAAAGGAATGGGCAAACAAAGCAGTAGAGGCTGGAGCTGTAGTTATTGACAATTCTAGCGCTTTCCGTATGGACCCCCAAGTGCCTTTAGTAGTTCCAGAAGTTAACCCAAAAGCTGCGGCTCTACATAAAGGTATAATTGCTAACCCTAACTGCACAACAATATTAATGAGTGTGGCAGTATGGCCATTGCATCAAGTCCAGCCAATCCAAAGATTAGTGGTGGCCACTTATCAATCAGCAAGTGGGGCAGGAGCCAGGGCAATGGCAGAAATGAAAACCCAGGCAACAGAAATCTTAGAGGGAGAAACTCCAACAACAGATATTTTTCCTTACCCATTAGCATTTAATTTGTTCCCACACAATTCTCCACTAAATGACCAGGGGTATTGTCAAGAAGAAATGAAAATGGTGAATGAAACAAGGAAAATTTTTGGTTCTAATGAACTGAGAATTACAGCAACTTGTATCCGAGTACCAGTATTAAGGGCGCATTCAGAAGCAATTAATTTAGAATTTGCTCAACCATTTAGTGTAGTTCAAGCAAGGGAAATATTAAGCCAAGCACCAGGTGTCACACTGGTAGAAAATTGGCAAGAAAATTATTTTCCGATGCCAAGAGAAGCAAGTGGAAAAGATGATGTATTAGTAGGTAGAATTCGTCAAGATATTTCTCATCCTTGTGGATTAGAATTGTGGTTAAGTGGAGACCAGATCAAAAAAGGAGCTGCCTTGAATGCAGTACAAATAGCTGAATTATTGGTGGCAAAAAATTGGTTGAAAATACCAGTAGGAACATTTTAAATTACTTAAATTTAGTGTGGTAAAAAGACAAGATAAAAGTGTTCAATAATTGATAATTGATAATTACCTCTCCCTAAAAGGAAGAGGATTGAATAAAAGGAAAATAAATTCATTGTTTCTCCTTTAAAGGAGAGGCTCTAAACCTTAATTATTCGGTAAAAATAGGTGGCAATTTAATAACAATTTGCGAAATATATAGAGATGGAATAGATAATTAAGAGTACAGTGAGAAAAAATAAAAGTTTAGTTTGTCCTTAAAAACTCTAATGTGATATTAATCAAAAAAAATTAGGTCTGTAGATGAGAAAAAAAATAATCAGACCAAATAGGGAATAATCAAATAATACTGAGAAGGAGTGGAAATAGTGTGGTAAATTTTGGTAGAGTTCTGACGGCAATGATTACACCGTTTAACCCAGACGGTAGTGTTAATTATGAAGAAGCAGAAAAGTTATCAATATGGTTGACAGAAAATGGGACTGACTCATTGGTGATATGTGGAACAACAGGTGAATCTCCTAGCTTGACTTGGGAAGAAGAATATCAGCTATTTCAGGTGGTGCAAAAAGCAGTAGCAGGAAAAGCTAAAGTTATCGCAGGTACTGGGTCAAACTCAACAAGAGAAGCGATCGCAGCTACCGAAAAAGCAGCAAAACTGGGCTTGGACGGCTCATTACAAGTAGTGCCATATTATAATAAGCCACCACAGTCGGGACTTTATCAACATTTTCAGGCGATCGCTAAAGCCACTCCAGAATTACCGATCATGGTGTATAATATACCAGGGCGTACAGGAAAAAATCTGGAGCCAGAAACGGTAGCAAGACTAGCCGAAATTCCGAATATTGTTGCTATTAAAGAAGCAAGTGGTAATTTAGACCAAGTAAGTCAGATTAGAAACTTGACGAAACCAGAGTTTAAGATTTATTCTGGAGATGACTCCCTAACTTTACCATTAATGGCTATTGGTGGCAGCGGTGTCGTTAGTGTAGCTAGTCACTTAGTAGGTAAACAACTACAAGAGATGATAGTAGCATTTGAAACAGGTAAGGTGCAACTTGCTACAGAAATTCATCTACAATTATTTAACTTGTCTAAAGCTCTATTTGCCACAACTAACCCTATTCCCGTAAAAGCAGCTATGAATCTGTTAGGATGGAAAGTAGGTAGCACTCGCCTTCCATTATTCGATCCATCAACAGAAGTCACTGAAAAATTATCAGCAGAGATGGGTAAATTAGGTTTATTATGAGCTAGTTTTATAGACAAAAAAGTTTTCTCACAACTGAATATTATTAATCTGAACAATGATTATTTAATTCTAATTTATATGACTAAAATCTTGTCTACAAGATATTAGTTTTTCCTAATTTTAATTAGTCAAAATATCATTGAAAATCAGTCAAAATGATTCAAAGTAAACAATAGTAAACATAGGATAATTATGATTAGAAAAAGAACTTCCTCCGCTCTCAAAATCATTCCTCTAGGTGGACTCCATGAAATAGGCAAAAACACTTGCGTATTTGAGTACGATGACGAAATCATTCTACTTGATGCTGGACTAGCTTTTCCTACAGATGGAATGCACGGTGTAAATATAGTTTTACCGGATGTAACTTATCTGCAAGAAAATCGTCATAAAATCAAAGGAATGATTGTCACCCACGGTCACGAGGATCATATTGGTGGCATTGCTTTTCATTTGAAAAACATAGAAATTCCAGTCATCTATGGACCGCGACTGGCAATGGCTTTACTGCACCATAAATTAGAAGAAGCAGGAGTCCAAAACCGGACAGAATTGAAAACAGTTAGACCTCGCGATACCGTCCGCTTAGGTAAAAATTTCAGCATTGAATATATTAGAAATACTCACTCAATGGCTGATAGTTTTACTGTGGCGATCTCAACACCAGTTGGGGTGGTTATTCATACAGGAGACTTCAAAATTGACCATACTCCTGTAGATGGAGAAAAATTTGATTTTCAAAAGCTAGCAGAATATGGAGAGAAAGGAGTTCACTGTTTAATTAGTGACTCGACAAATTCCGAAGTACCTGGTTTCACTCCTTCAGAAAGATCGGTTTACCCTAATTTAGATAGAGTATTCGCTGGTGCACCTGGACGTTTAATGGTGACAACTTTTGCTTCTAGCGTACATAGACTACAAATAGTTTTAGAACTAGCGAAGAAACACGGTAGATCGGTGGCAATAGTCGGGCGCTCGATGCTGAATGTGATTGCCCATGCTCGAAATCTTGGTTATGTTAAGTGTGAAGATAGTTTATTTGTACCGTTGCATACTGTGCGGAGTATACCAGATGAGAAGTTATTGATTTTGACTACAGGTTCTCAAGGGGAACCAATGTCAGCACTTACTCGCATTTCCAAAGGGGAACATCGGCAAATCAAAATTCGCAAAGGGGATACGGTAGTATTCTCGGCAAACCCAATTCCTGGTAATACGATCGCCGTTGTTAATACTATAGATAAATTAATGATGTTAGGCGCAAATGTTATCTATGGAAAAGACAAAGGTATTCATGTTTCTGGTCATGGTTGTCAGGAAGACCAGAAGTTAATGTTGGCGCTTACTCGTCCTAAATTCTTCATTCCATTTCATGGCGAACATCGGATGTTAGTGAAGCACAGTCAAACTGCCCAAAGTATGGGAGTTCCGCCAGAAAATATGGTTGTGATTGAAAATGGTGATGTAGTAGAGCTAACTCAAGATTCTATCCGTGTAGCAGATCGGGTATCTTCTGGTATTGAGTTGGTAGACTCTTCCCGTTCTGGTATTGTTGAGGATAATATTCTCAAGGAAAGGCAGCAATTGGCAGAAGATGGTGTTGTAACTGTAGCATTAGCAGTGAATGGGGATGGTAAATTGGTTGGTCAACCTCAGTTACATTTGCGTGGTGTTGTCAGCGTTGTGGAAAAATCACAATTAGAGCAATTGGTGAGCAAGATTTTAGAAAAAGGTTTAAGTGAAAACTGGTCTGAGTATGCTAAGTCAAATCATAATGGTGGCTATATTCAAGTTGATTGGTCTGGGTTGCAAAATGAGTTGGAATGTTCTATTCAAAGAATGTTACGCCGAGAATTTCAAGGTCAACCTTTGTTAGTCTTTTTGATGCAAACTCCAGAGACAAAGGATACACGAGATTCAAAAGAGTCAAAAGAGTCAAAAGAAATTAAAGTGAAACCAGTTGGAAGAAGGCGACGGAGGTCTACTGCTAAGGTAGCATCTTAAGGAAGAACCTGTAGGGGCGATTCGCGAATCGCCCCTACAAAAGTCAGAAGTCAGAAGTTGTTTTTGTAACAGGGATTTTAAGCAACTTTCCAAATTTTGCCTTATAGTCATTTCAAATAAGGATGAAACACTTTTTTGGCTAAAGCTCTTTCTAGATAAAGAAACACTCGTCCCAGTCTTATTCAGAATGACTATAAAAGTTCGGACTTTAGACCCAATTATTTTGCTAATCAGTTTCATTTGATAACTTTAATCAAAATTATCTGAAGTTGTAGTAGGGATGTTCTATGGAACCTCCCTATTTTTTTTACCGTTTTGAAAAAGGAGTAGGGGATTTCCTGCAAAATTCTCTACAAATGCGTTTACTTGATGTCTCCAGGGGTTAAAACACCCTGGATTCTGTGGTTAGCCCACTGCAAATGGGATAAATCCACATTTGCTTTAAGCCTATCAACAGACTTCTA
Source organism: Trichodesmium sp. (assembly GCA_051439685.1). Taxonomy (GTDB): domain Bacteria; phylum Cyanobacteriota; class Cyanobacteriia; order Cyanobacteriales; family Microcoleaceae; genus Trichodesmium. Next base: position 613 of record JBFRWR010000009.1, on the reverse strand, counting down.
GTCTCCTCGGCATAGACAAAAATCTAGCTGTGAGCTTACTTTCAGAGTGGTTTTACTCGCACTGGTTAGAGCAATCTTCTCGCTGCTCTAGCTGCCTGCTTGCTTTTCTAAGGGAATGCTGTGCAAACAGCCGTCGTAGGAAATTAAGTCCCCGTCTCCTGTCCGCCGGAATTTCACCGCAAAGTGCGCTCTTGTCATGGCGACAAACCTTGTTCCTTATTCCGCTAGTATACCAGACTTTTACTCAGGGTTAAAACCCGTGTGTCGTTATTCAACCAGGGGATAAATCTTCCGGGAACTTTCCTCCCGCCATTTTTTAGGTTTACGTTTGCACAGCATGACCTAGGAAAGTATTCCGGAACGGAAATCGCCCGTAAATTTACAGCGGTTTTCATTTGAATAGACCACAGTAGGGACGTTGCATATAACGTCCCTACAAGGTTTAGGTTATGGCAATGTAATTCATCAATTTGAAAAGTGCTGTAATTGACATACTCCCGACGTTACCCTTACGGGACAACGCGGGATTCTTCAGTCTGGGAAACCCTGACCGCTGTTTAGACAGAGGTGATGTCCTCCCCCTGTGTTGACATTGATAATAACAAAATGTACC
>JBFRWR010000008.1:0-12529 GCA_051439685.1 Trichodesmium sp. | reverse complement strand
ATTTAAACGTGAGAATGTTTGCCCCCTATTTAGGAATTACTGAAGACCCTGCAACTGGCAGTGCTAATGGTTGTTTAGCAGGATATTTAGCTGAGTATAATTATTTTGGTCAGGGAAAAGTTGATATTAGGGTAGAGCAAGGTTATGAAATTAATCGACCTTCTTTATTATTATTAAAAGCGGAGAAAAAAGCAGAGGAAATAGAAGTATTTGTCGGTGGAAATGTAGTAATGGTTGCTCAAGGAAAATTTGTTGTTTGATATCTCAGTTTGTAGGGGCGATTCGCGAATCGCCCCTACAATAGTCTTTTTTCCCACGAATAATCTCTCAGCTCTTTATCCTATAAGCTTTGATATTTCAGCAAACTCTAATTATCCGTTATTAAAAAGCTGTTTGCGCAGCATTCCGTTTGCGAAGCATTCCGAAGAAAAGGAAGAGCTGACTGCTAATAGCTGAATGCTTAATATTTCAGCCAAAAATCTATAGTAAAAAAACAGTATTAATTATGACTCAATGTCTAAATCCTAACTGCTTAAATCAAAACCCACCAAACACAAACTTTTGCCAAAAATGCGGTTCTAAATTACTCTTAATCGAACGTTATCGCGCCCTGAAAATTATTGGTCAAGGTGGTTTTGGTAGAACTTTTAAAGCAGTAGATGAGTTAAAACCATCTCAACCATTTTGTGTAATTAAACAGTTTTTTCCTGAGTTGCAAGGAACGCAAAATTTAGAAAAAGCAGCAGAATTATTTGCTCAAGAAGCAGTTAGATTAGAAAGTTTAGGAAAACATCCTCAAATTCCCGAATTATTAGCATTTTTTACTCAAGATAATCGTCAATATTTAATTCAAGAATTTATTGATGGAGAAAATTTACAGCAGGAATTAGAAAGATTAGGGGCATTTAATGAAGCTGATATTTGGCAGTTATTAAATGATTTATTACCAGTGTTGGAATTTATTCATTCTCAACAGGTAATTCATCGAGATATTAAACCAGAAAATATTATTAGGAGACCTCTATCTTCCCAGAAAAAATCTGAATTAGTATTAGTGGATTTTGGAGCTGCTAAATATGCAACTAAGACTGCTTTGGCAGTTACAGGAACAGTTATTGGTTCCGCTGGATATGCTGCACCGGAACAAGCTCTTGGTAAGGCAATTTTTGCTAGTGATATTTATAGTTTGGGGGTGACTTGTATTCATTTGTTGACTAAAATTGAACCTTTTGAATTATTTGATGTAGGTGAAAATGATTGGGTTTGGCGAGATTTTTTAGCCTCTCCTATAAGTGATAATTTGGGTCAGGTTTTGGATAGAATGATTGTGGGAGCAACTAAGAAAAGGTTTCAGTCAGCGGGAGAAATTTTGGCATTGATTAAACCTGATATTTATGATGTTTATCAATCTGAAAAACAGGTAAGCAATTTTGATTCATCTCCGTCTTCTCCAGAATTAAACTTAAGTTCAGAAAGGGGAATTAATTATAGTAAGTTGCAAGATTTGTTGGCTACTGGAAAATGGAGAGAAGCGGATCAAGAAACGGCAAGATTAATGTTTAAAATAACTAATCAAAAAGCTGGAGATAGGTTAAAAATTAGTTCTATTGATAATTTTCCTTGTACTGATTTACGGACTATTAATCAACTTTGGGTAAACTATTCAAAGGGTAAGTTTGGCTTTTCTGTGCAAAGAGAAATTTGGGAAAATTTTGGTACTCAAACAAATTATTTAACTTATGAGAAATTCGGCGATCGCTTGGGTTGGCATTCAATTCTAGGTTGGACCAATTATGATAATTTGATATTTGATTTAGAAAAAGCACCAGATGGTCATTTACCTGCAATGTTGGCGATGACTGGCAACTGGGTGTGGTTTATGGAGTTAGGAAAGTTATTTTCTGCTTTGGCAAAAAGACTCAATATTTGTCAAATTTAAAGTTAATAATTTGGAGACTGGGGATTCGGGAAATCAGGCATAAGATCATGTCTCATTAAATAACTGTAATACAAAAGATTTCCCTACATTGCGGTTAATTAATGTTACTTGATATAAGATTTATTTAATTCTTATTTATTTCCTATTTATTACATCTCATAAGTAAGAAGGTTGCAGATAACTTACTATTACCTTTTTTTAGATTTACTGATAAATTCAACCTCTCCAGTTTGATTAATTAGCCAGAATAACAATTTGCTTCTATTCCAGAGAGAAATCCCAAAATTTCATCTTTATCAATAAGATTTGGTATTATATAGCAATCCTCAATGATCTATGAAAAAAACTGTAGGGGTTTGGTTTGCAAGCCCAAGCAAAAATAGGATTTGGAGACCAAATCCCTACGATAAAATTTTACAAGCTATGCAAGGATTTCTATATAATATATGCAAAAATTATATCTAAATTAATGAGGTTAAAAAATTTCTCAGTAACGACTTTCCAGAATTAGTTAAAATACTTTCTGGATGAAATTGTACACCCTGAATATGAGGATAATTTTTATGTCTAACACCCATAATAGTTCCATCTTCAACCCATCCCGTAATTTCTAATTCTTCAGGGCAACTTTCCTTTTCAATAATTAAACTATGATATCTAGTAGCAGTTATCGGATTATCTAATCCTTGAAAAACACCTATTCCATTATGATAAATTTGAGAGGTTTTACCGTGCATTAATTCTGGAGCAGCTACAATTTTTCCTCCGAATACTTGACCAATACTTTGATGACCAAGACAAACTCCTAATATGGGTAAACTTTCTCCTAATTCTTTAATTAATGCTTGAGAAATTCCAGCATCTTCTGGACGACCAGGGCCTGGAGAAATTACAATTCCATCTGGTTTTAACTCCCTAATTTCTGCCACTGAAATTTTATCATTACGATAAACCTTAACATCAGCAGCAACGGCTAATTCCGCGCCTAATTCACCTAAATATTGTACTAAATTGTAAGTAAAACTATCGTAATTATCTATAACTATAATCAAAGTATTTTACTCCTTTATTTTCTATATTTATCTATTCCCTGTAAAAATTATTGATTCCTCATTTCCATTTTCAGTTATTTGCCCGAACAAAAATAGCTAATTCTTAGGTTCAATTTTTACTCCATTATGAACACAATCTTTAGCTATTATAGAAAAATTAATGCTTATGAGAAAAAAATATTAGTCAAATTCCAACATGATCAACTTCAATACTTTGATTATAGTTCAAAAAGTCATTAGACATTTAGAAAAAATGAACTTTGACAGTTACTAATCAGATACGCTAAAAATAATCTAGTTCCTAATACTATAAAGTAGAAATAATTACAGCTAATAAAGGAGGTAAAATTAGATAACTAGCCACAAGTAATGCAACTATTGCTGAAACTAAAACAGCTCCGGCAGCAGCATCTTTAGCAATTTTAGCTAAATCATGGTAATGCTGTTTAACAGTTAAATCTACTACTGATTCAATGGCAGTATTTAACAATTCCATCGACATTACCAGACCAATTGTTAACACAATAACTACAGTTTCTATAGGTTGTAATTGCAATAAAAGACTTAACCCAATAGCTACAATACCTATAAAAGTATGAATCCGAAAATTGCGTTGAGTTTGAAAAGTATAAGATAATCCAGCCCAAGCATATTTGAAGCTAATCAAAAGACTATTTGCTACCTTCCAAGATAATTCCCGGTTAAACTTAACAGCCTTTTTAGAACCATTTAATTTAGGAGTAGGAGAATTATTTGAGTTATGTAAAAAAGGGGCTTCATCGTAGGAGATTGATGACTCATTCAGTTTCATAAAGTATCCACCTCAGTTGTGTTTGATATACAAGGCCAAAATAATATTAGGACTTGCTCGGTTAACAGTTTATCCAAAAAGTTCAAAAATTACTCTATAGTATGGTCTAATTATCTGGAGTAATTTTTTCTCCCAAAGTAATTTCAACAGAATTAAGCAAAAATACTTGTTGTTTGACCATTTTTTGCCAACTTTCTTGATCCTGATGATCCCATCCCAGCAGATGTAGAAAACCATGGGCAGCAAGCCAAGCTAATTCTGTCCTTAGCGGATGCCCCTGTTGTTTGGCTTGCCTAAAAGCCGTCTCAATGGAAATTACTATATCACCTAGATATAATTGTAAATCGGAATTTATTACTTCTGGCTGAGGAATATTTGCTTCCAGAGCTGCAAAAGCTAAAACGTCTGTTGGTTTATTTTGGTAACGATACTGATTATTCAGGATTTTAATTTCAGAATCATCCGTTAGACGTAGACTCAGTTCGTAGTTTTCAGCAGGTGGAATATCTGGTTGTAAAATTTCTAGCCATTTGTGAAACCAATATTCCCAAGTCTGGGGAGATATCGGACAAACATTGGCCTGCCGATCCTGGACTTTCAAATTGTCTACTTCTGAGGGAGAAGATGACCAAAAATAATCCTGAATAGTTACTTCCAAATACAACCGTCTAATTCTCCTTTCCGCTAAAAATATGATTTTGATTATCGGGTTATATAGGCAAGGCCAACCAAAATACCTACCAGAGCAATGGTTGTTAAAGCAAAGTGTTTCAGGGATGTAGCACCCTTTCTCACCATATTTCTCATGGCCAGTTTGACATAACTAGGTTTTGCTTCAGTTGTAGAAGTAGTGGTAGTTTCTGTCTCTTTTGTTTCAGTGTCTGGGGTTGATGAAGATAAATTACTCATAGTATGTAAATTAGTGTTTTCTATTAATATTTTTTTCCCTGATATCACAGTTACAAGAATTTCCATACTGATAAGGTACAAAATTCGTTTGTTTTAGGTAAAGGTGACAAGCAACAGGGAATAAAAATATTAGTCTACCTCATTCACCTGAGAAATGCTATATATAGCAATCCTCGAATCGGTTGCAGTATTTTGGGAGTAGCTAGGAGTCAGGATTCAGGAGTCAGGAGTCATAATTTTCAAAGTTTTCAGCTCTTTTTAGCTATTATAAAACTTGTTACGAACAATTTAGGATTGCTATATTAAACATCTCCAGACAAGAAGGAACAGGGAACAGGGAACAGAGAACAGGGAGAAATAATTGACAATTTATAGATAGTAATTGATTTTATTTTTCATTGTTAGAGATGTCTATTAGACTTGTGTAGAAAAGTTCTGAACCAAGGACTAACTAGGGAAACTGTTGTAATAGTTTCATGCTTTTGATTTAATACCAGGTTGCATTAATTAACATAGATAATTTAGTCAGTCATTTTTGAGATGACTTGAGCTATTAGCCCAAGATTTTAATCCTTGGCGAACCTTCAGAATGACAATAAACATCTCCAGAAAAGAGGCAAGAGCGAATAGGGAGAAATAATTTATAGTTGATGGATCGGAATTAACTCTATTTTTGATTCTTGGAGATGTCTAATAGTTAATGTATATAAGATTTCAAGTTATTAGTGGATTGATTCTACTATAACAATAATATTCTATTTTGTATAGAGATATTTACCCATTAACTAGATGAACAATTACAGCACTTTTGAAGATAGTGAGGTACATTTCAAAATTAATCTATATTCTTCTTGCTCCCTACTTCTTACTCCTCAATTTCGTTCGTATTAAGACAGAAAATTCCGCCTGTTCCCTGTTCTATAAAAAGCGGTAAAATTTTTATACACAAATATAGCAATCCGCCCATAAGTTTCGACAAATCAAAAAGTAGATAAAAAAGTTGAAACTCCCACAATTTAAGTGTTCCCTGTTCCCTCTTCCCTAAAAATTAGTAAGATTTTTGCCACAATATATTAGAGGATTGCTATATAGGTTTAATATCGAAAAAAGTTTCAAAAATTTGATCCCCTGTCTGATTAATTCTTGTTTGGATATTATCGAGAAATTCGTGTAAACCAACCTGAATTATTTCCTCTATTGTTAAATAATCTAACTCAGAACGTAAACGCCCTAATACTTTTTCTGCCGGATGTTTAACAATACCTTGAGTTGGCCCAATAATTTGATAAAGCGATCGCTCTGCTTCATTTAAACAATACTGAATGGAGCGAGGAAATTCTCTGTCCAGGATTAAAAATTCTACTACTCCATTAGGGGTAATGCGATGTTGTTGACGTTTGCGATACATTTCATAAGCGCTCGCTGACTTTAACAATGCCATCCATTGGACTTCATCTAGAGGAGTACCAATATCTTTAACTGAGGGTAATAAAATATAGTATTTAACATCAAGAATACGACTTGTTTTATCAGCTCTTTCTAAAAATCTGCCCATTCTGCCAAAATGCCATCCTTCATTATGGCTCATAGTGGCATCCATTATTCCCGCAAAGAGATGCCCACCCATTTTCACTTCCTCAAAAAACTTTGGTAATTGAGAAGTTTGTAAGCCACTTTTAGCTACTTCTTTTACCATTAAATAAAATGAATTAACTTGCTCCCACATTTCCGAAGAAATAATTTCCCGCACCGAACGAGCATTTTCTCTAGCAAACTTTAGACAAGACAGAATAGAATTAGAATAATCTTGGTCAAAAGTGAGAAATTTAATTACATTAGCTTCTGTTGCTTCACCATAACGTTCTTGAAATAAAGACAAATCTCCAGTAGTAATAACTATCGGTTCCCACTGTTGAATTATACTAGGAGAGTCTAAAAATAAATTCAGATTAACATCTACAAAACGAGCAATATTTTCAGCCCTTTCTACATAACGATTTAGCCAATAAATTGAATCTGCAACGCGACTTAACATAGTTAACTTTTTATAATTATTTGATTAGCAAAATTAATTTTACAGCAGTTTCCTAATTGATGAAGTACATATATTTATGGTATTAGGGAGTAGGGAATAGGGAGTAGGGCGAATTAGGAAACAGGCAAAAATTATTCACTCTTTTAGTTTTCCCAAACTAACCTATAGTTTCTTATATATATTTTTGAGGAATTAAGGTGACATAATTGATTATTTCTAGAGGATAATTAATTTGATTGTTTATATTTATTATTGAAGGGATTTAGAACCAATCCTAAATCGGTTGCCACATTTTATCGTATTATCGTAGGGGTTTGGTTTCCAAACCAAAGCAAAAAATGGATTCTGAGACTAAAATAATACCGTTTTTTCTCATAAATTATTTGGGATTAGTATAGTAGATAAAATTTACAAACTTAGTGAAAAATTTCTCAGATAATTTAGGCTCTTAATCCACATCTCCAATAATCAAAAATACAACCAATTATTGTATATAAAATATCAATTATTTTTCTCCCACTCCCCCCACTCCCCTACTCCCTATTTTCTGGAGATATTTAATTAGATAAAACCCAAGTATCTTTACTCCCACCACCTTGAGAAGAATTAACGACTAAAGAACCTTTTTTCATGGCAACTCTAGTCAAACCACCAGGATGAACATAAATATCTTTTCCATACAAAATATACGGTCGTAAATCAACATGACACCCTTCAAATGTTTCTCCAAAAATAGTCGGAACTCTAGATAAAGATAAAGTTGGTTGAGCAATATAATTACGAGGATTAGCCTTAATTTTTTCAGCAAATTCTGCTCTTTGTTCCGCAGTTGATTGAGTACCCACTAACATTCCATAACCACCTGCTTCATTAGCAGATTTAACCACAAGTTTATCTAAGTTAAGTAACACATGATCTAACTGTTGTTTTTCCCAACATAAATAAGTAGGAACATTCGGTAAAAGTTGCTCTTCTCCTAAATAATAACTAATCATTTGAGGCACATAAGCATAGATAACTTTATCATCTGCTACTCCAGTTCCCAAAGCATTAGCCAAAGCAACACGACCATTACAATAAACCTCCATTAATCCAGGTATTCCTAACAGAGATTCAGGATTAAAAGCCAAGGGATCGATAAAATTATCATCAATACGTCTGTAAATTACATCAACTCTTTCTAGACCTTTAGTAGTTCGCATTTGTACATATCCATCAGCAATTACTAAATCTCTTCCTTCAACTAATTCTACTCCCATTTGTTGGGCTAAAAATGAATGTTCAAAATAGGCAGAATTATAAATTCCCGGAGTCAAAACTACAACTCTAGGATTTGATAAATAAGCAGGTGCTAAATTTAGTAGAGTTTCTAATAAATAACTAGGATAATTATCAACAGGTCTAATCCCTAAAGCAGCAAAAATTTGGGGAAATGTACTTTTCATTACCCGACGGTTTTCTAATACATAAGATACACCAGAAGGACAACGTAAATTATCTTCTAATACATACCATTTCCCATCTTTATCTCTAACCAAATCTGTTCCGGTAATATGACACCAAATTCCTCCCGGTGGTTTTACTCCTAGACAAGGTTTGAGAAATCCAGAAGCAGAATTAACTAACTCTATAGGGATAATCTTATCTTTAATTATTTTCTGTTCCCCATAAATATCTGCAATAAACAAATTTAGAGCATGAATTCTTTGCTTCAAACCAGCCTCTAAAAACTCCCACTCACTAGCAGAAATAATCCGTGGTACAACATCAAAAGGAAAGATACGTTCCGTACCCTGACTATCACCATAAACATTAAAAGTTGCTCCTAATTTCATCATTGCAGTTTGTGCTGCCTGTTGTCGCATCAGTAGCTCTCCTTGGGAAAGGGAATTAATTCTTTCTATTAATAAATTTGCTGCGGGGCGGGGTTGATTTTTGCTGATGAAAAGTTCATCGTAGAATTCACCTGGATCGTAAGAATAAAATTGCACTGTTTTTCTTTATAATTTATTAACTACTTAATTATGCTGAAGATTTTATTATTATATGAATAACTATGTAGATATCATAGTTAAATAATAATTTTAGAAAATTGTTATTATAAATACAATTTAAGTGGGAAAAATTAGGTATTCAAACTATGGCTTACAAATGCAACCTTGGTAATGGCCAGGAAGTTTATATTGAAAATCAGGGAATGCAATCTTTGGTAACTCTTGCTAGTGGTGGCCCTGGTCAACAACAACAGGCAAGTACAGGGTTTCAAACAGGTAAATGGACTTTACCACCTACTTTGTTTAAAACTCCTGGTGGAGTAGTTTTGCGGATCGAGTCAGAGCAGGGACAGTCTTTTGTTCAATTACAGGCAAGTGGGATAAGTACCATGAGTGGAACCCCTAGTTTAAGTGATGCCGAGGTTTTGTCACTGCAACAAGTAGAGGCCACCGCAAGTCAAGGTATGCCACCTATGGAACCGATGAAACCCATGGAACCGATGAAACCCATGGAACCGATGAAACCGATGAAAATGGGAAATATGGAAATGAATATGAACCCTATGGAAATGCGAATGGGTAATATGTCGATGCAAATGGGTTCTAGTTCATCTGCTACTTCTGGAAAACGTTTTTGTCCTCAATGTGGTGCTGCTGTGCAACCTAGCGATCGCTTTTGTTCAAGTTGTGGTTATCAGTTGTAGTTTTAATCATGTCCAGATAATTACGGATAAAAATTTTGCTTGTAGTTGGGCTTTAGCCCTATCTAGAGTTCGGGCTAAAGCCCAACTACAAACTTTAATATGACTATTCAACCACATATAATATAATATTAAATTTTTATCAAGGATAAAATCTAGAAATAGAAACTAAATATCATAATTTCCTAGACATTTTATAACTTATTTTATCTAAATTATAAATTCAAAATAATCAGAAAAATTAACTATGAAAATAGATATTGATATAATGACTAAGTATTTACATAGAATGCGAAATATACCAGGATGGTCTGCCCTAAATGAAGTAGCAACATCTTTAAATATGGATAGAGCTACATCTAGACGTTATACAAAAACAGCAGAAGAATGGGAATTAATAGAACGTCAACAGTTAGAAAATCAGCCTACTCAAATACAAGCAACTAAGAAATTAATGGAATTAGAACCTGGAGAAGTCAGAAAAATTGTACAGGCAAATTTTCAGGAGTCTGATTTTTAAATATTGATATTTTAGATAAATAACTTGATGAAATGATTTGAGAAAAAACTGTAGGGGTTTGGTCTCCAAACCCCATTTTCACTTGGGTTTACAGTGATTTTAAAATTGATAAACCACATCGCCATAACCCTGTAGGGACGTTTTCCGCTAAGAGCGGACATTAAATGCTGCGCAACATTAAACGCATTTTTGTTATGCAACGTCCCTCCTTTGTGGTTTACTCAACAGGACTTACGCAGTACAAGGTATTTTCGTCATTGCGACCGATAGGGAAGCAATCTCAAATCCTAATTTTTCCTACCTCATGCGTAAGTCCTGCTCAAATGAAAAGCATAGAATAAATTATTAGAAAATTTACCCTTCTTTCCGACTCCAAATTATCTAAATTTTTGCTTGTTTATTCAAAAAAAAATGGTATTAATAGCCAGATAAAAAGGCTAATTGCTGATAACTGACTACTAACTAATTACCCTGCAATATTACCCAATAATTAAGGTTTAAAGCCTCTCGTAATAATTAATAATTAATAATTGACAATAGTTTTTACTATCCACTATCCATTATTAATTATCCATTAGCAATTATCCATTAATTAATCAATCTTTGTTTCAAAACACCTGCTAAACCTTCTATGGGAACTTTCATTTGTTCACCTGTTCTTAAATCTTTTAAACTACACATATTAGCTGCTGCTTCCTCGGAACCAATAATAATACAAAAAGGAATCTTTTGCTTATCCGCTTGTTGTAATTGTTTACCAACTCCACGACTATCAAAACTGGTTATAACATTCATCCCGCTACGACGTAATTTTTGAGAAACATCTAAATAAGTTGCCATCAAATCTGACTGCATATTTACAACCATAACTGTTGCTGGAGTAGGAGCAAAAGATTCCAAAATACCCGCCTTTAATAAACGACTCATTAATCTAGTTAAACCAATAGAAATACCAACTCCAGGCATTTTCTCTCCAATAAACATCCCAACTAATTCTTCATATCTACCTCCAGAACAAATACTTCCTAAAGCTTCATGTCCGATTAAAGTAGTTTCATAAACTGTGCCTGTATAATAATCTAATCCCCTAGCTATTGATAAGTCAATACAAAAACGTTGGTCTGCAACTCCTAAATTTCGGACACCAGAAATTACTGTTTCTAATTCAGAAATTCCCTGACTTAAAACCTCAGAATTATCTAAAGTTTCTGCCATAATTTTTAGTTTATCTAAAACATCATTAACGGAACCTTTGATTTTAGTAAAATCCCAAACTTTTTCCACTTGAGCTTCAGATAAACCAATTTCTGTCAAAGCTTTTTTGACTTTAGCTTCTCCCACTTTTTCAGCAGTATCAACAATTCTAATACAAGAAACAATATTCTCTGTTGATACTCCTACAGATGCAAAAAAACCAGTTAAGACTTTCCGGTTATTAATTCTAATGAGAAAATCACCAATATTAATTGCTTCAAATATTTCAGCAATAATAGCTGGAATTTGAGCATCATACAAAAGACTTAATTTCCCTCTCCCCACAACATCAATATCGCATTGTCGGAACTGACGAAAACGACCATCTTTTGCTCTTTCACCTCTAAAAACCACATCCATTTGATAACGAGCAAAAGGAAAATTCAGCTCATTCAAATGCCGAGCAATATAAGCAGCTAAAGGTACAGTTTGGTCAAACTTTAATGCTCTTTCCTCCGAGCCACTATCTCCAGCTTTTTCTTTTTCTGCTTGACGATTCGGAGGTAGAATTGGAAACAAACCATAAACTATATTATCCCCTTGATTACCTTTAGCTTGTAGAACTTCTAAACGTTCAACTGCTGGAGTTTCAATAGGTGTAAATCCATAGCGTTCAAATACCTGACGAATTGTATCCATTAAATAAGTTTCTAATCGTTTTTCCCCAGGGAGAAACTCAGGAAATCCACTAGGACAAGTATAATTAATTTTATCTGCCTTTGCCATTTTTTACCTCAAATATTTTTCGTAAAATTTAATAATATAGTAATTCCCAAAAATGTTTGTTTTAGGGATTAGGGATTAGGAAGTAAGGGAGATTAGAGAACAGACAAAAACACTTTTTCAGATCAGATCAAACTGGAATTTACTGTATCTAGATTGAGAGAATGGAATTATTTCAGGGGAAAAAATGATAGTCAGAGAAATAGCTATGAGCTACTGACTATTGACTACTAGAAACAAGCCCCAAAAAATCAAATATTTGTAGCAATCCTGGATGAATTTAGTATCACTTAAAATTTGATAATTTTTAATCAATAGCAAGTCTAAATCTCCAGCAAAATTCATCCTGTTTTCTGCGTTTTTCCTACTTTTTATTTCCGCCAAATAAACCTCCTAAAAAGCCACCACCTTTATCAGTTTTATTTCCTTTCTTGTCAGTTTTAGCCGTAGCTTTAGCAGTTCCTTTTTTAGCATTATTGCCACTTACAGCTTGTTCAAACATTTTTTTAACTTCTAATGCTTTCGGCTGTTTCGGATTTAATGCTAGAGCTTTTTTTAGTTCTATTTTTGCCATAGTTCCTTGCTTTTGTT
>JBFRWR010000007.1:0-3056 GCA_051439685.1 Trichodesmium sp. | reverse complement strand
CTGAAAAATCTAGGAATATATGTACTGAATGCTTCTCTATCTACCTTCTTTCAATCCCTTGAAGTATTACCCCTTTTAGATTTTAGTCACTTCTATGCTCTCGTAATAATTATTTTACAAACAGTCTCTTACCATCCGGTAAATTTGATATTTTTCTTCAAGATCATTCGTATTTTGATTTTGATAATCTTTCTAATTACAAAGGGTTCGAGGAAAGAATTATCCCTCGTATATTAAAAATAGCTTACAGGAAAAGTTTGTTTTCTGGGCAAGTTTCAAACAAGAAGCATATAAGGTCAGGAAAAAAGCAACAATGGAAAGAATATTTTAAGCCAATTCACGCAGCAAGATTTGTTGCTCTATTTGATGATGTTTTGATTAAACTGAATTATGAAAAAACTAAGACAGGTTGGCTTGATAGATAATCAAAATCTTTCAAACACACTTGACTTTTAAAGTCATATTTTACAATTGAAAATTATTATAATCGACTTTTTCCTAATAATAAACTGGGTTTATTTCCCTAATTATTGGTGTTTGCTCTCACGAACTCAAATTTAGTATAAAAATATCAAATCCGCTTAATTGGACATAAAAAAATCTCCCATCTTCATAACTACTAAATCAAACTGATTATCTCTCCTCCTGACTCCTAAGAGCTGATTTGTAAACTTCACCAAAATTCTTATATTACCTAGCTTTGAGCAATTATAAATTTACTTGACAAAACTCCTAACACCTAACTACAGCAGTTAATTCAGTGCCTTAATATTTACTTTTTAAATCAGCTATAAAGAAGATAGAGGAAAGAATCAGATAATACTTATAGGACTTACGCAGTAGAACGGATTTCCGTCATTGCGACCGACAGGGAAGCAATCTCAAACCCTATTTTTTCGTGCCTCGTGCGTAAGTCCTGACTTAATAAAAACAATCAACTAGACAGTGCAAAGTTATAGGAATAATTATTGCTAGTCAAGGCTTTCAGCTATCTAAAGGTTAGAAACTTTCCATTAAGAACTGTAGGTACTGTAAGCATTTTCCAGTAATACTTTCAGTTTTAAACGTAAATCATTATTTTGCAGAACTTTGTACTATCGAGCAATCAAGATAGTTGCATTAATAATTAAGTATAAAATCGTTAAGATATTTACTAATAACTAAGGACATCAAATCCAATTCAGCCATGGGTGTAAAAATCATTTATTAGGTTTAAGAGAATTTTTGAGTAAATTATCTCTTACCAAAGACAAAAATTATTACTGGCTCTGAGGTACACATTTAGCAGGCAAAATTCCCGCTTTACAAGACTTTTACCATTCGCTGAAATCTTGTGTAAATATTTGGAATTCATATTTGCGGATTTATGACTCTTGACTCAAGTAAAGTTTTCACATTAATCTCTATTTGAAACTCTCTACTAAACCAATTCTCCATGACCACTTAAAACAAGTTCTGATGCTGCTGAACCATAGAGTTCGTCAAGTTTATAATCATCAAGATTAACCGTTCTACCATCAAATACAACCTCTCCATCTCTCAAAGCAATAGTCCGGTCAAAATAACGACGTACCATTTGAACTTGATGTAGAGAAGCAACAATAGTAATCCCATTTTCCCGGTTAAGTTTACATAATAACTCCATTATCTTACGAGCAGACTCCGGGTCTAGAGAAGCAATAGGTTCATCTGCCAAAATAATTTTCGCTCCCTGCACCAAACAACGAGCGATCGCCACCCGTTGTTGTTGTCCTCCAGAAAGTTGAGAAGCTCTTTGATAAGCTTGCTCTAAAATTCCCACTCTTTCTAATGCAGCAAGAGCTTGTATTTTTTCTTCTTTTGTAAATAGACGCAAGGCCGAATTTATTAAAGACATTCTGCCTAAATTGCCGACTAAAACATTGTCTATAACTGTCAGTCGTTTAACTAAATTAAACTGTTGAAAAATACAACCTATCTGACAACGTAACTTTCTAATATGTGAGTGAAAATTTCCATCTGTTTGTAAAGCTGCACCAAATATAAAAACCTTACCTCTATCTCCTTGCTCTAAACCATTAATATGTCGTAGTAGAGTAGATTTTCCTGAACCAGAAGCACCAACTATAGCAACCATTTCACCTGGTTCAATACTAATATTAATTTTAATCAGAGCTGGTTTACTTTTAAAATTTTTATCAAGATTTTTAACTTCTATAGCTTTATCTTTGGACATTTTTGTTTCAGATTATTAATCAAGCTACTATATATTACAGCTTATTTATTAACTAATGGTTATTTTAAAGTTAAAAAAGACGATAAAAGCTATATTTGAGGACTTATACCAATTTGATAAATGTTTGCTACAAATAGTTAGGGTACTTCTTAGGAGTCAGGAGTCAGGAGTCAGAGTAAATATTTTTTATCTACTTTTTTATATTTTAAATTATCTTTTTCGTCAAATATAAGTTCCCGCTCAAATCTTTTAATCCTGCTTATTATTCGTAACATTCTTTTGGGAAATTGGTATTACGCCAAGCATCTATAAATTGCCCCTACAGATAGGGTCTGTGGGTAATTCTTGTAGATAAAATTATTGGTAAGCATTTCCTAAATTAGCTATAGGAACAGTATTTGAGTCATGTACAAAATTTTAATTGGTTTGAGGGAACAAGGAACGCTTAAGTGTGAACAAGGCAAGAGTTTCAGTTTTTTTTGAGATGGGAAGTGTGGGGAGATGAGGGCTTGTATTCTACCTTTTTCCCCTATTTTATTTCTTTATTTCTTTATTTCCTGACTCCTGAGCCAAAAACTAGCAGCTTTGTAAAGATATCAAATGGCTTCTATAAAGATTACAGCACTTTTGAGGATGATGAGGTACACTTTATTAATTCTCTGTTGCCTGTTGCCAGATAAGCTGTTGCCTAGAGTCCTAAAAATTTGTACCTCACTAATATCAAATCCGGTTGAATAATTATTGTATGGTAGGGAGACGCGGAGACACGGAGACACGGAGACGCGGAGATTGAAGTGTAGACAGCAATTATGAACATATACTATATAACCGGATTGTATAT
>JBFRWR010000006.1:0-5730 GCA_051439685.1 Trichodesmium sp. | reverse complement strand
GCGTTGTTAAGTCTGAGGCCATATTGACGATTAATTGCCCCACAATAAGCTGCCAGTTGTAACGGTTCGTCAGCAAGAGGTTTGATTCTATTAGCGGATTTGAATTCTATGACGCACGGGATATCGTAGAAACTGGCAACGCAGTCCACCCTGCCGGAGTAACCTTCATAATAATGGAAAACGTGGCCTTCTAAGAGTTTAATTTCGTGAATGTTTTTTAAGAAGGGTAAAATTTTATGCCAATATGTTTCGATGGTGGAGGAACAGGATATGGGTTTATTTTGGATTTGTTTATGGATAAGAATGCCACGTTTTCTGGCAGTTTGATAAATTTGGTTAGCTTGAGTTTTGCCTACTTTTTTTTGCCAGTTAATTAGGTATTGTTTTTCTGTTTGGGGTTTGGTAATTTCCAGGATACTTGTAATTCCTGGTAGACGATTTCCACGAGAATCTACGAGATATCCGATGTTATTTTCCCATGTTGGTTTTGCGTAATAATGCGGTAATTGTTTGGTTTTTTCCATAAAATTTGTTGTTTGATAATTTCCTAACTTGTCACTGAATTTAGATTAAACAAATTATCATCAAAATAAAATTCCCAAAAAATAGGAAAAAAATCGTGAAAAAATAGAAATTTCTGTTTTTGACTGGCAACAATTATCTTTTCAGTTAAAAATAGCATGGAGGCAGCTAAAGGTAATTAATTATCACTATTAGGAATACAGTGGAGGGTTCCCTAACTATTCCGGAATCAAAAACTATCTCACAAGTTTTCTCTTTTTGAGTGACAAAATTATCTTTTCAGTTAAAAATAGTATGGAGGTAGTTAGGGGTAATTAATCGTCACTACTGAATTTAGTGGAGGGTTGCCTAACTATTCCGGCACGAAAAAACATCTCACAAGTTTTCTCTTTTTTTAATATGGATTACGAAACTGCTCGTCAATTTCTCATTGATCAAGGAACTGCCCTAGAAACTAAAATTAACCCAGATGCTTTTCTCATGCGTCTCGAACAAGGAAAACCTCCTATTCCTGGTCAAGTAACTAACATTTTGTTAGCTCTAAAAATTTCTTTTGAAACATTACAAGGCGACCCTCTTCTAGACCGAGAATTAGTTGCCGGATTATATTTATTAGCAATCGAAAGCCTGAAATTATTTGAAGCAGGCAAACGAAAAAGAGTTATGTGGCCTCCACTCTTAAAAGAAGATATCGAAAGAATTACAATTGCTGTGAAAAATATCTTTTATGGAGTTTTACCTGAAGCAAAATAAGTAAGCATTCAGCATTTTTATTAAATTAGAGCATCAGAGGGAGGAGATGGAAAATATGGATAATTTTCAGAGATTTGTAATCAGATAATTTTCTCTCAATCTCTTTAAAATAATTCCTCTGAAAAAGGTAATTGGCTGATATCTTGTATCTAAATAGTGACTTTGATCATGTTAATTTATTTTAGATTCTGAAGAGAGGCAACACCAATAGTCGGACTTACACATTTTCTGGGCATAAAAATGCTTAAAAGTAACTCTAGGTAAGGGAATTACGTCAGAGAAATAAAAATGGCTAGAAGCCTTGGTAATCAAGGAATTATTTTCGACGTAAAAGCCTCTGGCTTTCTAAATTTGAGCCTATTATTTACTGCTTTTTTGTGTAAGTCCCGCTAGGAAATCGCTCCTACTTAAGATTAGCAATCGCCTCCAAAATTAACAAACCTAAATCTTTATACAAACCTTTATTTTGTTGAGGACAACGATGATGAGTTAAACACCGGGGGCAGCCATATTCACAATCACAATTTTTTGCTAATTCTGTTCCCTTTGCTGCGAACTTCAACAGTTGATTAAAAATTGCCTCACTTGCTCCATTTCCACCATCACAAGTATCGAAAAAATAACCGACAGTTTCTCCGCCTTGTCGCTGTACAAACCATTCAACATCCTGACTGGAACTTAAGACAACTAAAGGTACAGCATATATAATTTGATGCCCCATACTATGCAATGCAATAAAATCTGGATTACAAGTCAATAAATCTTTAAATTTATCGGGAATTATCCCTTGATATTTTTCTTTAATTTTCTGTTTAATTTGTTGAATATTTTCCTGTATCACATTGGTAAAAACAGAATTTATTTCTACCTTAACAATTGGAGCTTGATATTGAGTTTGATAAGACGGATCAAAGCTACCTTCATCTACAACTGTAGTAATGTCAAATCCTTTTTCTTGTTTAGTAGCAAACAACTGATAACCTGTGACAGAAAAGGTAATTTTTCCCCAAAATAAACTTAACCTAAGTCTAGCATGAGGAATATTTGTTTTAATTACTTGGGGTTGAGCTAGTTCCTCAATTTCCTGAATAATTAATCCAGTTTTTGGTTTAGTTTCTAAATTATAATTTTTGCCTAAAGGTTTTAAAATTGCTTGTTTTTTATCTAAGTCGAGATTCTCAGAACGATAGGTTATTAAGTCACCGTCATAATTTTGTGCTAAATAAATTGCTCCTGGAAATACTTCTTGATGTGCCAGACTTATTGACATTTTTTCAAAACTTTTTCCTGTATTAATATTAACTAACTCCACATCATTTTGAGCATGACCCCGAATATTAACATTTCGATGAGGATAAGCAGATCCCCAGAGTTGATTAGAGTTATTAATATATATTTTTTCCTGCTTTAATAAGCTATCAGCAATTGCTCCAGCTACTTCTCCAAAACGTTCTGTTATTTCATTCAAAGGTACACCACTTTCTACACAACTACATTCTAAATGTTTACCTAAAATTGTCGGATAATTTGGATTAAAAGCAGCACTTTCAGCCTCACCATTTAATAGTAAATCGGGTTTATTTCCATAGAAATTATCCAAAGGATTTTGAGCGACAGGCAAAAACATAACTAACCCTGGATTTCTCCTTCCTACTCTACCAATTCTTTGCTTCCAAGACATTAAACTACCTGGATAACCACGGACTAAACAACAGTCAAGTTCGGGTAAATCAATTCCTGCTTCTAATGCAGAAGTAGAAAGAATAATTTTTATTATCCCCGATTGCAATTTTTGGATAATATCCTGTCGCCTATCAAACCCCAAAGAACCATAAAAAATTGCTACTTTATCTGCCAAATAACTCTCTCCATTCTTGTCAGCTACTCGCCTAATTATGCCCAAAAGTTTTTTAACAGCACCCCGTGAATTACAAAATACTATTCCACTCAAATCATGGCGTAACCAAGACAGAATTATTTGACAAGCATCGGGGTTAGCAACATCGCTAGGTTGTAGACATAAAATTGTTCTACCAGCAGTATCAGCACCACTTTTTGAGATTAGATGAAGTCTTTCCGGTTGATGGGAGCGATCGCTAAATCTCATTGCCATTTCTGCGGGATTTCCAATAGTAGCTGAACTAAAGATAAATTGTAATTTTTCTGAACTGCCTCCTACTCTATCTACTGCCATTTTTAACCGTCGCATTAAGTTAGCAAAATGTGCGCCAAAAGCACCTCTATAAGTATGAGATTCATCTATAACTACATAGCGGAGTTGTTGAAAAAATTTACGCCATCCTTCTCCATCTTTACTTCTAATTTTATATAGTTGATAGTGTAATAAATCTGGGCTGACTCCTAAAATATTAGGTGGATTAGGAATAAATAATTTTTTCCTTTTTGCTGAAGATATATCCCCTGTAATTAATCCTATTTTGACGTAATTTTTGGGAAAATATGAGACCATTTTTTCGAGTTTTTGCATCTGATCTAATGCTAATGCTTTGAGGGGAAAAATATATAATGCTGTAGTCTCAGGTTGTTGTAAACATGATTCTAAAATTGCTAAATTATAACAGAGAGTTTTGCCAGAAGCTGTGGGAGTAAAAATACAAATATCTAATCCTTTTCTCAGAGCATTTAATGATTCAATTTGATGTTCATAGAGTTCTGTAATATTTTGTTGTTTGAGAGAATTTTGTAGAGTAATTGGTAAATCTTCTGGCAAAGGATAAAGTTTTCCTGGAGTTGCTGGAGTATTGTTTATTGCTACTAAATCATCTAAAAATTCTGCGGCAATTGTTTGAAATACAGGTCGAGAAATAGCTTCTGTTTCTGCATAAGTAATCTTTGAATTTTGTTGATTTTTTAAATTTTGATTCTGGAATTTTAGACTATCTCTAGGATTAATTTGTTTATGATGAATTGCTATTTGCCAATCAGAAAAATGTACTGGAGTTGGATTTTCGATAAAGTCTACAATTAAACGCTTACCTAATACTGCTGTAATTTGACCTACTCCATGTTCGGGAGAATAAATTTTCGCACCTATTTTTAACCATTCTGGAGGTGATGGTAATTGACTTCCTCCAGCTCGGAGAATAGCAGCATAATCTGTTGGTTCCTGGTTCATATTTATCGCAATTAGCACTTAACTTTAGCAAGACTACTTCAGTTTATTTTAGTATATTAATCCTGAGATTTTTTTATATATAGCACTACATAAATATGTTAAGACATCCTTTTTTCCCTATTCCCGGAAAATCAAAATTTATTTTCCTAACTCAAAGATGTAATGCTATAGCAGCCCTATTTTATTTGTGTATAAAAATCTTACTACTTTTAGGTAACGGGGAACAGGGAACAGGTGAGAGTTTGAGTTTTTTGATCTACTTTTTGATTTGTCATAACCTATACACAGATTGTGATATAGCAATGAGCGCTCAGGTATTTACAATTTCCAGATCAAAGTTCAGTAAGCGAAAAGGTGTACAAAAAATAATGTGTAAATATGCCAGCGTACATTGCTATACATTTTTTAATTATCAATTATCCATTATCCATTATCAATTCTCTAACCACGCTTTCATTTTTCCTGGATTTAATAATCCATAAGGATCTACTTTTTGCTTAAATTCTAATTGTTCAAAGTCTGTAGTTTTCATTCCCCCATCTTCCAAAATATAGGTATGAGGATTAAAAATCATGACCCCATTTTTTTCGTGATATTCAATAATTTCATTTAGTCTTTTTTCTGAACTATAACGGACAATTTGTAATCCGACTGGTGTAGTTTTACCATCCATTTTCATAAACTCTAAGTGCATGATTACTTCATCACCAAAATGCCGATACATTTTTTCTACAAGTGCTAGATTTCTATCAGTTAGAAAACCACTTTGTAAATAAGTTAAATTTGTATCTACACTCCGAGCGTGCAATGTCGTATGATTCCAAGTAAACTCATATATTGGTGTACCCTTACTTGCCTCTTCAGCAGTTTTTTCATAACAAATTTCACCATTAAATTCTTTAAGTAAATCCTGAAAAGATGCCAAACTATATTCAGATATCATCAAAAAAGCACAATGTTTTCCTTCATGAATTGATTTTTTTAAACCAGTAAAAAATCTAGGTATTGGAGCG
This sequence comes from Trichodesmium sp., assembly GCA_051439685.1. GTDB lineage: Bacteria > Cyanobacteriota > Cyanobacteriia > Cyanobacteriales > Microcoleaceae > Trichodesmium. The sequence continues at coordinate 306 of JBFRWR010000006.1, read as the reverse complement.
GCAAAAATAGTAATTAACTTTTTGACAATTCCATCACTATCTCCTAAAGCTTGAGCGAATTTTGCACAAGTCATAAAATCATCAAAAGTTACTATTAATTCTGCCCAAGGATAAGTAGGAGCTAAAGGTATTTCCAATTGAGTAATAATTCCATTTGTTCCATAAGCATGATTAACTTTTTGTACATCATCTCCTCGCAATTCTATAACTCTTGGTTCATCTTCCATAGTAACAACTCGGACAGCAGAAACATTGCCTCTCTCTCTCAATCCACCATAATTAATTGAACCTATTCCACTACTACCA
>JBFRWR010000005.1:0-10609 GCA_051439685.1 Trichodesmium sp. | reverse complement strand
GCCTCCCGTAGGAGTCTGGGCCGTGTCTCAGTCCCAGTGTGGCTGCTCATCCTCTCAGACCAGCTACTGATCGTTGCCTTGGTATGCTTTTACCACACCAACTAGCTAATCAGACGCGAGCTCATCTTCAGGCGATTAATCTTTCACCTTTCGGCTTATCCCGGATTAGCAGAAGTTTCCCTCTGTTGTCCCAGACCTGTAGGCAGATTCTCACGCGTTACTCACCCGTCCGCCACTAACTCCGAAGAGTTCGTTCGACTTGCATGTGTTAAGCAGACCGCCAGCGTTCATCCTGAGCCAGGATCAAACTCTCCATGATGTGTTTGATTCTGTTACTTTCTCATAACCTCTCGGCTACAAGAAATATTGTTTCTTTTTTATGTATAATACTGAGAACTCAGAAATTACTTTCTTTGATTCTCAATCATAGTTTTAACAAGGACTTTAATTAGTGCTGTTTAACTTTCAAACTATTGATTTGTCTAGGTTCAGGCTTGGGTTGGAGTTGTTTGTTTCTCTCTCCCGCGCATTTACTAATCTAGCAATTCTTCCTTTGACTGTCAACCCCTTTTTTCCTTTTTTTCTGATTTTATTTTTTTCTGATGAAATAAGGATGGCTGAATCAACCTGATGATAAGCTTTTTAAGATATTGGTAATCAGAAAAAAAAATTTAGAATTAGTGTAAATTAAAGGGATAAAAGTAAATTAATTTTGTATTTTTAAATAGTTTATTTTTTTAGAGAATCAAAAGGACTAAAGATTAATCAATAATTGGACTTTGGACTTAAGCTTTTCTGATGAGAAAAACACTAAAGCACTATATCTATATATAAATATTGCTTTAGTTTCAACAGGAATTACGGAAAACCGCTATGTATGGTGTAAAATTGTCAAATTTTCTAATACTTACACTATAATTAGTACCCTGACGTAAGTCATGTTCAATTTACATATTAGTATTAGTAGGGGACTGACAGACCTTAAAGTAGGGGCGGGTTTTAGTCTAAATTTTCATGTTCACCCTAAGATTAAATAAACACGCCCTAATACATAGTTTTAGCCGTCTCAGTCCAGTAGTCTGTTTCTGTAATTGCTATTTGTATAAATAATCCTTATACTATCGCCCTTGCTTTAGCTACATAGTTTTTTGTAATACAGATAGTATGATAAATATGGTTAGGAATTATTATGACTTGATCGAGACATTTACAGTGGTTTTCATTGAGGTAGAGCAAAGTAGGGACATTGGATGCAATGTCCCTACAGGGTTTTGTTTATAGCAATGTGGTTCATCAATTTGAAAAGTGCTGTAAGAGTAGCGCAAGAATGAATAATTTTACAGGGTATTGCAGGTTTATGGGGAACAAGCTATACAGTCATCATTAATATTACTAATACCTAAAGTTTGTTGTGTCTCTAGATATGTACCTCACTTACCTGAAATGTTCTGTATATCAAGAAAGTAGTTAATTGAAGCTCAAAACATTAGTCCGAAATATACTGTAAGTTCATTATTATGAAATATACAAATTTTCTTGCGGAATTGCTTTGATTCCTTGTCTATAAGGGTTTTTTTCCGTATTTTTTCCTCATAATGCATTATTGTTAATATTTTTAATTCTCTAAAAACATTTATATATATTTAGTACCGAATTAATCTGAAGTTGCATAGAATAAAATTTTAATCAGAACATAAAATTGGTATAAGATATATTTTAGTTTGATTTATATTTATCTTTGCTATAAAATTTTATAAAAAATCATATCTAGAATCAATAACAGGCAAAAAATAACTATTAATTTATCTAAAATTTGATAATTTTTGAGATATCCTCTAAATATTAATACTTACTTAGCTTAAGTAAAACGACTAGAAGATGTCGAAATTTATGGATTCTATCTCTTGAGTTCAGCTTGTCAGGGACTTTGATAGACTAGAAGATTTTAGATAATATGATAATATTAATAATTGAGCAATAAAAACAAATAATCTCTGATTTTTAATTACTTAAATTTAAGAGTTTTAGTTACTAATTATTTGTTTAAAATAACTTTTATATTTGGTAATTACAAAATTATTTTAATCCTATCAAAATCAAAGTTAATCATAAATTATGAGAATATACTTATATATTCTATCAGGTATTACATCGGCATTAATAGGTTGGAGCTTAGGTCAATTTATCCTTAGTGATTTAGGCTGGTTAAAAAAATTTCCTGAATTAGCATTATTTCCTTGTATTGCAATTTCTTTAGCAGTTGGCATAGTAGCCATAGATATATTTTTAAGCAATCCTACCCGGTTTAAACGGAACTTCAACAGAGGTTTAATACCTCTAAGTATTGCTATAGGATTAGGATTTTTCATAGGCATTAGTTCTGGAGGATTAGTACAAATATTACTCAATCCCCTACTACGAGATAAAGTTATAACTATACCAGATAAATTGGTCAGAATAGTTGGGTGGATATTAATTGGTGGAGCTGTAGGTTTAGCTGAAGGTTGGACTTGGCGATGGCGGAGTATAGAAGCAGGGGATAAACGGCGTTTTTTGCAGCGACTTACTATTAGTTTAAGTACCAGTATTTTAACTGCTTTAGTTGCTGCAATTATCTTTGAAATTCTCCGAGAAAAAATGGGAGGAATGCCTACAACATTAAAAGCTTGGGAAGACCCAATCGGATTTTCTTTATTGGGCGGTTTGTTAGGTTTAGTATTGAGTTTTTCTACTTCTCCTAGTCATCTAGTTGCCCTCAGAGCTGGGGCGGGTTTTGAGTATACTGAAAATGTTAATATCAATCAGCCTCAAATCTCTAGTAATTATCCCCATATTCAGAAAGAATTATTACCGAAAGTTAAATTTGTTAGTAATAATTTGACTGATAAAATTGAGGAAGGACTTTCAATTCAATTACCAGCTAGAGGGAAGGTTAAAATTGGTTCAGCTAAGTTAAAAATTTTGGGTAATCAACAATTTGGGGTAAATATTTGTATTCCTGGTTTACCATTACATATTGCTGACTTAGACTTAGAACCTAGCCAAACAATTCTAGTACCTAATCTCAAATTTTTCTCGAAAATAGAATATCAAGGCGAACCCTTGAAGGAAAGCACACCAATTAAACTTAAACATAACGACTTAATTACATTTCATGCCGAAAATGGTGTCTATAATGGTAAAAAATTATTCAGATTTGTCTACTATAATCGCTTCTTGGATCCACAAAGTTAGTCTATCTTTATTAATAGTAAGTTTATACATTAATCCTAGTTTTGCTCAAGTCAAAAATCTGGAAATTATTGAAGCTATTCCTGACCGTAATGAAGGAAAAGTTACCCTTCGTGTCAAAGCCTATGACGAAAACAATAAACCAATAAGAGGTCTGGAACAAGATGACTTTAATTTAACAGTTTGTCCGCCGAAAGCTGACCCTAAAAATCGAGAATGTCAAACTTTAAATCAGGCAGATATTAACTTAAAAATTCCTCAACCTGAAGAATTACCTCCTGCTTGGGTAATCGTTTTATTAGACTTTAGTGGTAGTATGAAACAATTAGATAGTAGTGGGGGAAAAACAAAATTAGAAGGAGCGATCGCTGCTATTAGAAAGTTCAATCAAGATTTAGCACAAAAGGGGGAAAATACAAAAATTTCTATTGTACCCTTTGGCAAAGGAGGTAAAAATTGTCCGGGAAATCAAGTAACTAAAAAAGAACTAGATAACTTTGTTTTAGCAGGCAAGAAAAAAGTCGAACAGACTCTCAAAAAATTAGAGAGTCAACTAGATAATCTTTGTGCAGCGACAGATATTTATGAACCTTTGCGTCAGACAGTAAAATTTTTTGGTAATCCTGAAGATACTCGTTTTAACCTACCTGCAAATTCTAATTTACCTCAGCCAAGACGTTCAATAATTTTACTTTCTGATGGCTATCATAGTATTTATGGAAATAGAGAAAATGAACCAGAATTAGAAGCACAAGATTTTGAGAAACTTGTGTTTATTTTGAAAAGTTATCCTAATATTACTGTGCATACTTTGGGTTATGGTTTGACTCCTCAACAGTTGCAAAAAAAATATGATTTACAGGAACCTCCTACTATTAGAGATATTAGTGTTAGAGGAGGAAAAAAAAGTAATAACTCGGAAAATTTAACTGAACTTGCTGCGGAAGAATTTGTTGACCAAAAACGACTTCAACAAATCGCAGGAGTAACTAAAGGTATTGCAGAATTTTCTGGAAATGCTGAAGATATTTCTCTAAGTTTAACAGAATTTTTAGAGGCTTTATTTGATGAATATCAAATTAATTATATTCAACCAATAAATGCTGATCGTGGTTCGTTACATAATGTGCAAGTTAGTTTCAAATTACCTAATAATTTAGTAGATTCTGAATTAGAGCCTTATGTATTTCCCTGGGTTTCCCGCTCTTTACCTAGTCTGACTAGAATTATCATTTTTTTATTCACATTAGCAATATTATTAGGAGCTGGTGTAATACCATTTTTATTATGGGCAAAATCAATTAAACGAGAATATCAATAAAAGGTAAGCGTTTAGCTATTAGCGGTCAGCTATCAGCTTTTATAGCTCTGGTTAAAATAATCTTACTGACTACTAACCGCTTTAACTTATCCTACATTTTTAAGTCATAAACTGAAGTACAGCGACGACGAGTTTAAGTTTTTAATTAATCAAATTCAAGCTAATACTATTTTGATAAATGTTTGCTACAAATCTTTTTTACCTATTCCCTATAACTAGAGTTATGTAACATTATTTTTTCAAAATAATATAATAGAAGATATAAAAATATAAAAATTACGATAAATTCAAGGAAGTTAAACCGATAGAACGGGTAGTTAGGAGTATAGTAAGAAAGCTCAAATAAATTCACAAATAATATTAATAGTATTAAGCAAAACTACGATGAATATACCGATTAAATTACCTGAGTCTTGTAATTTTTCAGATTATTTTAAATTGAATTATTACCCGGAGGATATCTTACATTACTTTGGTTATCAGTTAATTATAGAAGAGTTGGTTTTGCCTATTTCTGAACAGCAATTTAATGGGTTAGAAAATCTCAAGCAAAGATTTCGCAAAAGTCTCCCTTATATTACTTTAGATAGTGAGATGGCAAGGCGAGAATTTTTAATTGCTCCAGTCTTAATAGAATTAGTTGATTATTGTCAGGCTCAACTCAAAGTTTCCTATCCTTTAGAAATTGAACCTCAGCTAAAAGGTTCTCTAGATTATTTTTTACAAGCAGGAAATAATTTATTAGTTATTGAGGCAAAAGATGAAAACTTAGAAAGAGGTTTTAAGCAACTGGCAGTTGAGTTAATTGCTCTTGATAAAGGAACAGAATCAGAACATAATTTATTATATGGAGCGGTTTCTATAGGGAAAATTTGGCAGTTTGCTCTTTTGAAACGACAAGAAAAGCAAGTTAGGCAAGACCTCAATTTATATCGAGTACCTAATGATTTAGAAGATTTAATGAAAATCTTAGTAGCAATTCTCAGTGGGGTTGAATCAGGAAGTAAGTGATATAAAATCCGGTTATACAGTGTATATTTAAAATTCTATAATTACTTTAATCTCCTAACTATAAAATAAGTATTCAACCGGATTGAGATGAGATAGTAAGGCAAAATTTTCATTCATCCCAAAAATGCCTGTTTACCACAAAACACTTAAATAATACATAAAGATTTAGTTAAAATTAACTATAAAATTAGATAATCTTATATAAATCATAGAAAATTCTGATTGTTTTTGGTGTGAAAAGGGTTACTTATTCCGACTAAGATGTGTAAATATACAGATATACAGAATAGATATATATATCAGACATCAGAAAATATACATAAATTAAGGATAGTATTAAGATGACTCCTGATAAATCAGAATCTCTAGCTCCAGTTATCCGCATAGCAGGGTTGACCTTAATTGCTACAGTAGTTTACGTTGGACTCGGAGTAGCAAGTCTAGTTGATAGAACTGCAGTTTTAGATGTTAGTCCTGAAACTGCAACTGAAGAGCAAGTAGAAGAACAATTTTCGGCTCGTACTAATTCTAATTAATTAGTTATAAAAAAACCTGGGTTTTTAGTTGTACTTATAGATATTTACATATAAAGGGGGAGCAGGGAGAAAAAATTGATAATTTCTGCCTGATAGTTCGTTTTACTTTTTATTATCAGAAATTTTTCATAGGTAAGAGTAATTTTTTTAACGATTCATTTGCATTAACTAAACAGATATTATATTTAATAGCCTTGCTCCCTAATCGCTTTCTGCTGGATTAGAATTATTGCTCAGGTTACTCTCAACTTAATAATTATCAAAGAGATACAAAAGAGGTTCATTCTGAAAATGATGTTCCTAGAAAACGTCGTGAATTATCTTATGTTGAAACATTAACTCTCCCATCAAAATTACTTTTTCCCTGGTAGCTGGTTCATTAGACATCTCCGATAATCAAAAATCAAATCAATTATCGAGTATAAATTATCAATTATTTCTGCCTACTCCCTCTTTTCCGGAGAGGTTTATTAATCATTAACCACTGCACTGCTTCCGATCCTAAAAAGACATTTTTCAATAGTTTAAACTGAAATATTCATCTTTGATAGAAACTCCATTTTCTCCACGCATGGCAGTAGATATCTCTACCCAGTCATACTCTTGTTTAATAGTGGGTGCTTCGATGGTTGGAATTTCTTGAGGTAGAGGTTGATATTCTACAGCAGTTTGCGATCGCATCCAAGCAGAGATTTCTGGATCGAAGTCTTTGAGATGAGATGTAGCTCTTCTTGGAGGCGAGTAACTTTTGATCTATACTTTCGCAAATATCTTTCTATCTGGTTATACAATTGGGTTCTTATCTTTGCTTCCTTCAGAGGATCGCGGATAAAAACTACTACCGGAAACTGTAACCCATTTTCTGTATATTTGCGAAATTTGACTTTGGGGGAAGGATGGCGGAGAATATCTGGATACTTTACTTGAGTAGCAGCAAGTAGCACTTTGTAGACAAAATAAATATCTGTTTCGTAGGAAATTTTCACATACAGTGGTTTTCATTTCAGTAGATCATAGTAGGGACGTTCCATGGAACGCCCCTGCAAGGTTTGGGTTATGGCGATGTGGTTAATCATACCAAATCCGCCTTAGTTAGAGGGTATTAAAAAAGTTGCACCTTTCGCATAAGTAGGATTTGCGGCGTTGGAAAAACCCTTTTTTATAACCGGATTTGGTATCAATTTGAAAAGTGCTGTAAGCTTTTACCCTAGTTAAACCGCTGCGTTTCCAGTTGAGGAATTCCCCTTCAATAAAGCGAGATTTAGGAATGGTAATAATATAACGTTCAATCTTACAAATGTCACTTTTTCTAGGACGGATACGTTGAACTAATTCTCCGACTTTTATCGGACGAGCGACAATTAAAATTAACCCACATTTTGTAATCCAAAACGAATAACAACTCCCATAGCTCCAAGCAAAATAGCTAGAGACTGAAAGTCTATTCCATCAACATTGGGAATTAGGATCGCTCCTACAGAGAGCAGTCTATATTGTACAAAAAATGTAATTGTGTCTTGGTGACTGGGTTCAACTTCTGTGAGGGGAAGCAAACAAGATTTGACGATACTCACAAACCAACTTATATCATGTCCGGTTGAACAGTTATAGCAATGAGCGCTCAGGTATTTACAATGTCCGGCTCAAAGTGCAGTCTACAAAAGGTGTACAAAAAATAATGTGTAAATATGCCAGCGCACATTGCTATATAAAATTAGGCAGGAGTCAGGAGATAGGAGACAGGAGATAGGAGACGCAGAGTCGTAGGGACGTTGCATGCAAAGTCCTTACAGGAGTCAGTAGGGAAGAAGAGGAAGTTTTGAAGTATTAAAGAGGAGCAAGTTTTTTTATCACGCTCTTATCCGGACATGATATTACTGCTATCCAAAGTGCAATGATAGTTAGGGCGATCGCTAATATTTGGTTGAGAGAAATGGTTTCTGCTCCCAGTTGAAACATTCTAGAATTAAATACAGTGTCTAGAAGTTTGAAAACCCGATCAAACCAAGCTCTAGTTATGAGAAATAATTGAATCCCATAATTGATAAATGTCGCCCATACTCCCACTTGCAATAATACTCAAGCTAGAAGTAAATAAACCCTACTTCTTAAGGAAGCTATATTTGATTAAGTTTAGTTTGATTAGTATTAAAAAGACCAGATAATATTTGAGACTCCGAAACCAATATTTTAATTCACCAAGCATAACTCAAGCTATTATTATTAGATAATTGATATCGGAGTTCCCAAAAAGCGAGAGGTACAAAATTTTGGGTTTGAGGGAATAGGGAATCAATAAAAAGACAAAGGATAACTCTACCTGACGAAGCTCTAGAAACGCTCTATCTGAAATTAATCAGTCAAGAGAGCAAATCATAATTTTTTACCGAGTAATTAAGGTTTAAAGCTTCTCCTTTCAAGGAGAAACAAGAAAAAATTTTCCTTTGATTCAATCCTCTTCGTTTTAGGGAGAGGTAATTATCAATTATCCATTATTGAACAATCTATGTACAAATCAATATATAGTAATCACCGAATCAAATGTGAGAATTTTACTATTCTCTAAAAGTCTAGATTAGAGGAGTTTGAGAATTAATATATATTAGTGAGATAATAACTTAATAAATTATAGCTGACGGCTGTTTTCGGCTTTCGCCGACATTTTGGCGGAGCATTCCGTCAGGAAAAAACGCAGTTCCTCCGCAGGAGGCTAGCTGACGACTAAATGCTTATAAAATCATACAATATCTCACAACTCAAATAATCTTGCTATATGAATAAATTACTACTATATTTGACAATCCCAATTATTTATGGCTGTAGTAACTTTTCTACTTCTGAAAATGAATTATATTTACCTAATAAATCACCTGCTCCTACGTTTGTCGAATGCCCACAAAAACCAATAAATCGCCTAGATAAAACAGATACTAAATCTTTAACTTTAACAGAAAATCTTATTACTATATCCGATACAGTTAACTCAGAAAAACAGCTTGGATATAAATTTTATGCTAGAACAGGTAAAGACTTTAATTATAGTATTACCAGTAATGTTTGTATTTGGATATTTGCCCCTGATACTAAATTATTACAACGGCGGGAATTAATTATAGCTGAACAGATAGGTTCTCCCATTTCTGGAGAAAAAATGTCTATTAATTTACCACTGACAGGAGAATATATTTTACAAGTTTCAAATCCTACTGAATCCACAGAATTTAACCTAGAAATGAGTTTAGGGAATTTGCCAGTACCTGAACCTTCTATAGTTAGTATAAATGAAACTTTATCAACAGAAAAATCAGAAATCACACCTAAAGAATCTCCTCCAAAAGATTCTGCTGAAGTAGCAGTAAAAAATTATTATTCTAATTTGAATCAAGGTAAATATGAGCAAGCTTGGAATCAACTATCAGCAAATTTTCAAAATAATCAACAACTACATCCAGATGGTTATAATTCCTATTATGATTGGTGGACAGGAATTAGTAATATCTCTATTGAAGGTGTTCAAGAAATCAGCACAACTACAGAAATGGCTACAGTAAATATTCAGGTAAAATATACAAAAAACTCAGGAGAAAATATTGCTCAATCTCTGGAATTATTTTTAGTTTGGAATGCCACGGATCAAGCATGGAATATAGATACAGTTAGCCTTAATTAGTTAAAATTATTATGGTAGAATATTCTTTAATTCTGACAAACAAAAATACTAATCAACAATCTAGATATACTCTAGATTTAGAAAAATATTATGAAAATAACCCTAGCAGTTTTTTTACCCCAATAGTATGTAATCAAATGAGAAATGAATTACAAAATCAAAGTAATTGTTATATTAATGATAGTTACCTTCAAATAATTATTAAAACATGGATTGAAGATATCAAAGAAGGATATCGGGATAGTCATATTTTGCTAGACTTACCTAAAATTAATCATCAGCATATTAACAGTTTCCCAGAATCAGGAAATCAAGATATTCCCCAACTTATGACTCCAGATTTATCTGACATTGAACCAAAAATTGGCGCATTACCTCCCCTAGACTTTTCTTAAACTAAGAAAGTAAGAAAAGGTAGTAAGGTATTTAGCTAAAAACATTTACTTTAACAAAAAATTAAATTAAAAATTATGTTGCAGAAAAGTATAACAATCCTAAATAGGTTACAACAAATCAAAAAGTAAATAAAAAACTGAAAATATTACCGAATTATTAATAATTAAATAATTATGGTTTAAAGCCTCCCCTTAAAAGGGGAAAAAAGCGGTCGTTTGCGGAGCAGTCCGTAGGATGGGATGGTGAGGTCTCCCGCTCTTTCAGAGCCACTTCGTTAACGCCATATCCAATCGACCAAGAGAAGAAATAATATTTCCTGATATAGCAATTCCCAGGCTAGTGAGGTACAGTTCTTTCGATCCCCCCTAACCCCCCTTATCAAGGGGGGAACTGGAAGTCCCCCTTAAAAAGGGGGATTTAGGGGGATCATTGGTGTACCTCACC
>JBFRWR010000004.1:0-5118 GCA_051439685.1 Trichodesmium sp. | reverse complement strand
GGGAATCTCAGTTTTTTTCTGGCTCTTGGTTAAGTTTTTCTGCCTGTTCCCTCCATACCTACTCCCTACTCCCTCCGACCTACTCCCTAGCTTTGCTATAGAATACCGATGCTACCGGACATGATATGATTTCTATGGGATAATTGATTTGATTTTTGGGAGTTGGTGAATAAAGGTATGAAAATAAAAATTGAACAATCTCAAATCTTTGTGATTAAATAGTTTAGGAATTACCAAAAAATACAAATCATATCCAAATTTACCAACGCTGATTTTTGATTATCGGAGATGTCTATTCTGAAGGAATAGAAAACAGAAAATCAGGTAAAGGGGAAAATACTTTCCCTCACATTTTTCTAGTAACTCTCAAAGAATCTAACTCCTGAATCCAATAGACATCTCGGAAAATAAATAAACCTCTTAGTTATATAGCAGATTTCACTAAGCGTGAGGTACACCTACACGAGCAAGATGCTCGCACTGATAAAATTTAATTATCAATATCTGTACCTCACGCTTCTTGGGAAATGCTATATCAACTAAAGAAAGAAAAAGTCAAGATGAAAAATCCTTTTTCCTGTCTTTTTCGTAAAAATATCTTACGGAATAATTATTGCTCTGCTGATTAAATCTAAAAGCATTTACCGATAAAGGTTTTAGCCTTTTTAGGTCTGAAATACCTTGGTTTTAAGCTGCTTTATGATCAAAAAGGAGGGGTTTTTCGGCGCATAGTTGAGCAAAAAAATTACTCCCCTACTCCCCTACTCCCCTACTCCTGAAAAAAGACTTTTTCAGCAAACCCTAATTAAGGTTTAAAGCCTCTCACTCGCCGTGGAGAAACAATGAATTTATTTTCCTTTTATTCAATCCAATCGGTTTGAGGGAGAGGTAATTATCAATTATCAATTATTGAACTGTTCCCTGTTCCCTACTCCTACAAAAAATCTATATCTTATTCGGAGATGTCTAATAGAGTTGTCGCTAAATAGAGGCAAAAAATCGCTCAAACCTAGAGAGGAAAATAATTACCAGCGTTTTTAGTTGTCAATAGCTATAATCCTTACATAACAATGCTTTTGGGGATTTTTTAAGTTATAAAGCGACAAGTCTAATATTAATCATGTACAACAACAGGCGTTCCCACGGATGCCCAGTTAAATAACCATTTCGCATGATTAACTGCTACATTTGTGCAACCGTGACTAACTGGAGTACCGAACATATTATGCCAGTAAGCACCATGAATTGCCATCCCTCCATCATAATACATAGTATAGGGAACGTCGGGCACGTCGTAACCTGGTCCGGTCATTCTGGTAGTCCGATATTTTGTTTGTACTTTAAAAGTACCTAAGCGGGTGGGAGTTGATGCTTTTCCTGTGGAAACTATAACTGCATAAACGGCTTTATTTCCTTCCCAGGCAATTAATCTTTGAGTTGATAAATCAATAGAAATCCAACGTTCTGCTGATTGTTGCAACTCTAACATTCTTGTGGCAATTAGATTTTCCCATTCACTAGCTTTTGCTGGTATTGACCAGGAGCAAAAAGTGGTAATAGTTAATGCTAGACTAGCAAATATTTTAACTATTTGATAGGAGCTTTGAGAATTAATTAAATTGTTCATATTTTCTACCTTTCAATCATCAATTATAATCTAAGTTTATCTAAGTGTTCAGGAATCAGATGTGAGAATTTAACTGGTTCTTAAAAGAATAAAATATAGCAGTTATCATACTCATCTGAAGATATGTTTTTTTCTTTTTCCCTGTTCTCTATTCCCGAAAAGGTTCTAATATTTCAGAAATTGATATAAGATTCTTTTAATTAATTTTCCTGCCTAATTTTTTTGTGACAATTGTTCGACTAACTGTTGAGCTTGTTGAGTTATCCCTTGCCAATCTTGAGCCATTATTAATTTTTCAGGAAATAGTTTCCCTGATAAACCTACAGCAATTGCACCAGATTTAATAAACTCTTTAGCATTTTCTAAGGTGACTCCACCAGTAGGAATTAAAGGAATTTCTCCTAAAGGTCCTTGCAAACTTTTAATATAATTTGCACCTCCAACTGCTGATATAGGAAACACTTTAACACAGCTCGCTCCTGCCTGCCAAGCAGTAACTATTTCCGTGGGAGAAAGAGCGCCGGGAATAATTGGAACTCCTGCTGTCTTAGCTGTTTGAATCATAACAGGATTAGTATGGGGCGTAAAGACAAATTGACAACCAATTTTAAGTGCTTTTTGTAACTCTTCTTGAGTTAATAATGTACCTGTACCAATAGTACAAGTAGGTAATTCTGAGCGGAGTAAAGTAATTAATTCTGCTGCTTGATGACTATTCCAAGTAATTTCAATTATCCGAATACCTCCAGCAGCAACTGCTTTGGCCATTTGTTTTGCTGTTTCTATTTTTGCAGCGCGGATAACAGCAATAATTCGATTTTTTTTTAATGTTTTTAACCAGTTTTCTTGAGTCATAGTTATCTATGGAAGGGAGAAAGAAAATTATGAGTATTGGTGGATTTTAATTATTTCACTAATACAGAATAATTTGTTTATTTTTAATTTTTTTTCCTAAATTATGAATTTTGGTAGAACTTCTAATTTTCTAATTTCCCCCAAATAGCTAATCCACCGCCTCTTCCTCTGGCAGCAATCAAATTTTCTTCAATCAAAAAATAAGCAAAAAAAGCTTGCTTGCTCACACTTTCTGTTGCAAATTTATCTTCACTATCTTTGCCACCGCGAATATATCCAGAATAAAGTTTTACCCCGAATAATTTGATTGTAATTTTGGTAAAGTCAAAAACCAGAATATTTTTTTTATCTATAAATTTTGTCGGACCAGAAAGAGATAATTTTAAACCAGCAAATTCTACAGTATTTTCTACTCCACCTATTTCTAATTGCTGTGGTGTTTCAGAAGTATTGAGAGGAGAAAAATAGGAAAGTGTAATTTTTACCCAATTAGGAATATAACGTCCGGCTCCTAGAACAATTCCTGCTCGTTTTCTAGTTTTTTTTGTACCTGTAATAAAACATAATTGCCAATTACCAGATAGTTGTTCAATTTTAGAGGTTTGTTTGTGTTTTTTTGCTTCTTTTTCTATTTGAATAAGTGCGGAAACAACATCATCTGGAGCGGGTTTGTTAGGAGCATTTGTAACAAATGAATTGGCTGCTGTTTCTATTAAGTGAATATTTTCCATTATATTTTTGCGTATACAGTATGATGTTTGAGTTTTTATTATATCAAATTTAGTCAAAATATATATATAAGAATTTCGATAATGCTTAGGTAGAGAATACATTTTTTTAGGTATCGGGGAAGGAATATTAGGAGGTTCGATAAAATTTATTGGTAGAGTAGTAACTTGAGAAATTCTGTAATGAGCTTTTATGAATCGGAATACTTTTGATCTTTCTTTCCCGATCCCAATATGATATCATTTTCGGTAGCATTAGTATTGTATATCAAAGCTAGGGAGTAGGGAGCAGGGAGTAGGGAGTAAGTATGGAAGGAACAGGCAGAAAAACTTAAGAAAGAGCAAGAAAAAACTTACAGCAGATTCCACTTTGGTGAGGTACAACCACGCGAGCAAGATGCTCGCACTGGTAACATTTAATTATTAATATCTGTACTTAATATACTAGGAATCTGCTGTAAATCCCCTGTAGATATTGACCCTAACTTTTACACAAACGATACCAACGGACATGATATGAAACATCAAAATTTAACTAGATGCTCAGGAAAAATTTTTCTATTTTGTCCTGAAAAACAGAGGTTTTAGATTTTCATTATTTAATACTTGCTTACTAATTTTGCTCTGAAATAAATGTAGTTAATTCAGATTAAATATGACAGGAAGAAGAAGACAAATTTTCAGGTGCGTGAGACGATCGCCCCGCAACACCCTACTAATACTTAACTAATTCTTCTGCAACGCTAATAATATATCCATCTCATTAGTCAAGTCATCAGACCAACTTGCTGTCACCCCAATACCTCGAATAGAACCAAAAATTGCTTTTGTCTCTGGCGACATAAACATATTCAGTGCGGGAAAATTATTCGCCCAAACCATCGCCTTTTCCATATCCAAATAAAAATAACCCTGATTAGACTGTGGCAACGAACCTAATATTTCCTCAAAACCTTCACTCTCAACTAAACCATTACCAGACATACCTATCATCACTTCAAATAAAGGTTCACCCACTGCCACAAATAAAGAATTATCATCTAACCATCCATAACCCAAAAACGAACCAATACCAATCATCTGCCATTCCGTCACTGACTTCCCACCTACCTGTTTTTCTCTGACTGCCACACCCCGATTTTCCAGTGCCATCTGATTCAACTTTTGCAACGTTGCCTCCGCAGCAGAGCGATCGCTCGTATCAATAACCATTGCTCCACCAACTCCAGTCGTGGCTAAAACTCCCTTATTAGATGCAATTAAACCTAGAGCAAATTCTCCATCCATCCAACTAAACACATCTCGATCTACATCCAAACCAACTTCCTCAAAAGTCTCTCTTACCAGACTCAAAGTATTCTGGAAATCTTCATTTATCTGTGCTTGAGTCACGAATTGCGACCAAGTTTCACTAATACCCATACCACTGATCAACATTATTGTCTCTGCGGGAAACCTTTGCAAAATTTCACCCGATGTAGGTTGAGTCAGTTCCGGTGACAATGGCGAAACCAACTTAGTTATCGCCCGCAACCTAACCCCAGCATCATCAACCCCTATTCCCATGACGATAGAATTTATTTGTTGTAATTGCTCCAAACTAGCAGCAGACAACTTTTGTTCTTCCTCCAACTCATCAGCAAATTCCGTAATAAACTGACTATAGTTAGGAATAATTACAGTAGCAATAGTATTCTCTAACCCCGCACTTTCCTGTAAACTTTCCGAAGCATTTTTCCTCAGAGAAACATTTTTACCCTGAAACGTATCAATAGCATCTTCCACCGCTGAAGCTATAGGAGCGATCGCCAAATAATCTCCCAAAATTGCTAAGTTAAAAACTTTCCCACTTTCATCAGTAACTTCTTGAATAGTTACTCCCTGATATTTTCTTTTGACAACTTTAGT
>JBFRWR010000003.1:0-10169 GCA_051439685.1 Trichodesmium sp. | reverse complement strand
TAATCGGAGTTAAATCAGTTTCAGGAGTTAAAAATTCCAGCTTCACATAATCCTGACCTAAAGCATCAAAATCACGATTTACCAAATGTACAACTGCCTCCAATAAACCATATCGCTGATAAGTTTTCACCTCACTCATCATCCCAAAATCTAGATAAACTAACTTACCTTCCGGACTTGCTAATAAATTACCAGGATGAGGATCAGCATGAAAAAAACCATGTTCCAATAACTGTCTCAAAGAACATTGCACACCAATTTCTATCAGATATTTTGCATCAATATTTTTGGCTTTGATCGCTTCCAAATCAGTCAACTTAGTACCCGTTATCCACTCCATTGTCAACACACGACGACCCGTGTATTGCCAATAAATTTTAGGAACATAAATATCTTTTAAATGACCGTAGAGTTGCTTAAACTTTTCCGCATTTCGACCCTCTTGAGTGTAATCCATTTCCTCAAATATTCGAGTGCCAAACTCATCCATAATAGCAACTAGATCGCTGCGGAGTTGTTTGATATTTTTGTGTGCCCAAATAGCTAATGTTCTTAATATATAAATGTCTAAAGCAATGCTTTGTGCTAAACCAGGACGTTGTACTTTTACTGCTACTGTTTCACCTGTTTTTAGCTTCCCTTTATATACTTGTCCAAGAGAAGCAGCAGCGATCGGATTTGGAGTTAATTCTGTATAAATTTGTTCTGGAGGAAAACCTAATTCTTCTTCTATAAAATGATAAGCAACTTCATTGGGAAAAGCAGGTAATTGGTCTTGTAATTTGGTCAACTCATCTAAATATATTGGAGAAGCTAAATCTGGTCGAGTAGAGAGTGCTTGTCCTACCTTAATAAAAGCAGGACCTAAATTTGTCAGAATTTCTCTTAACCAAATTGCCCGTTTCCGTTCATTTTTAGTGGCATTACCAGTAATTTTGTCCAACCACAAGCTAAAAGCAAAAGATAGAAAAGTGAATAAAACACTGATTCGCCTTTTCCACACTTGCAAAGGACGCTTACTGTAGAAGGCTGTAATTGTTTCTGGATCGTAGCGTATGGCTTTTTCTGATTGCTGAGGAGGTTGAGGCTTTACCATACTTTGCTGTGGTATTGACTCAACTTCTAATGTATTTATGTTTTGTCCATTCTGGGTATCTAAATTAAAATATTCTTGTCGGGGTTTAGACGATATTGTTTCTAAATTCATAAAATTTCAAAAAATATTAATGACTTTTGTAAAACATTGTAACAATACCACTACCGTTTCACGGTAGTCAAAAGTCAAAAATAAAAAGTCAGAAGTTAGAATTTAGATTTTAAAAGTTGGCAAAATATATTTTCTTAGCTATTAAGTGAGAAATATTGGAACATCAAACCTAAAGAGCAAGGCAACTGAGACTTCATTTCCATTGCCAGAAAATATCTGACTCTATTTCTCTACCGGAAATTTCCTCTACTGATAAAAAATTATTAGTCAATCAAGAATCAAAAAATTAATTGCTAAATATCTACTATTGCTCTATACGCAACAGTAGAAGATTCAACCTAGAAAGCAAGGGAACTGAGAGTCTATTTCCATTGCCAGAAAATATCTGACTCTATTTCTCTACCGGAAATTTCCTCTACTGATAAAAAATTATTAGTAAATCAAGAATCAAAAAATGAATTACTAAATATCTACTATTGCTCTATACGCAACAGTAGAACATTCAACCTAGAAAGCAAGGCAATTGAGAGTTGATTTCCACTGCCAGAAAATATTTTAGTGTTTCTCTCTACTCAGAATTTCTTGTACTGAGAAAAAATTATTAGTCAATCAAGAATCAAAAAATTAATTACTAAATATCTACTATTGCTCTATACGCAACAGTAGAAGATTAAACCTAAAGAGCAAGGCAATTGAGAGTTGATTTCCACTGCCAGAAAATATCTGACTCTATTTCTCTACCGGAAATTTCCTCTACTCACAGAAAAATTATTAGTAAATCAAGAATCAAAAAATTAATTACTAAATATCTACTATTGCTCTCTACGCAACAGTAGAAGATTCAACCTAGAAAGCAAGGCAATTGAGAGTTGATTTCCACTGCCAGAAAATATCTGACTCTATTTCTCTACCGGAAATTTCCTCTACTGATAAAAAATTATTAGTCAATCAAGAATCAAAAAATTAATTGCTAAATATCTACTATTGCTCTCTACGCAACAGTAGAACATCAAACTTAAAGAGCAAGGCAATTGAGAGTTGATTTCCACTGCCAGAAAATATCTGACTCTATTTCTCTACTAGAAATCCTCCCCACATCTGCCACAGTCTCTATTTGAGTTCTGACTTCAGCTACAATTACCTATAAAGTATAGAAAAAAAGCCTTACCAAAAAAAGAGGGTATGCGCCTTCCCATTGGATAGGAAATGAAAAAACAGTTGATTATTTCAAGCCTCTGGGTGAGCGCCAGAGCTTCTGATAACGCAGTTCCGACCTTAGGAGGCTAGCCTAGCTCCTCCGATAGGAGGCTAACTGATAACTGATAACTGATAACTGATAACTGATAACTGAAATAACCCCATGCTAAAAAACGACCCACTTTGGTTCAAAGACGCCATAATTTACGAAGCTCCAGTTCGAGCATTTGCAGATAGTAACGGTGATGGTATTGGAGACTTTCGCGGACTCACAGAAAAATTAGACTACCTCAAAGATTTAGGAGTAACAGCAATTTGGACTCTACCATTTTTCCCCTCGCCTCTTAGAGATGATGGTTATGACATTGCTGATTATAAAACTATTAATCCTATCTATGGCAACTTAGAAGACTTCCAAAAATTCCTGGATGCTGCCCATGAAAGAGGCATTCGAGTAATTATCGAACTTGTGGTTAACCATACTTCTGAGAAACACCCCTGGTTCCAAAGGGCACGACTAGCTCCGAAAGGTAGTGTAGAAAGAGACTTTTATGTTTGGAGCGACAGTGCTGATAAATTTCCAGAAGTTCGGATTATTTTCCAAGACTTTGAAAATTCTAATTGGGCATGGGACTCTGTAGCTCAAGCTTATTATTGGCATCGCTTTTATTATCATCAACCAGACCTCAACTACGAAAACCCAGCAGTTCAAGAAGCAGTCTTAGATGTGGCAGACTTTTGGTTGAGCATGGGAGTTGATGGAATGCGTCTTGATGCAGTTCCCTATCTTTGTGTCGAGGAAGGTACAAATTGTGAAAATTTGCCTCCAACCCATCTTTTCCTGAAAAAGTTAAGGGCACACATAGATTCAAAATATCCTAACCGAATGTTATTGGCAGAGGCTAATCAGTGGCCGGAGGATGCTGCTAAATATTATGGAGCTGGAGATGAATGTCACATGAATTTTCATTTCCCTCTGATGCCTCGTTTATTTATGGCTTTGCGGATGGAGGATAATTTTCCAATCTCTGATATTCTCAAGCAAACTCCGTCTATTCCTAATAATTGTCAATGGGCTTTATTTTTGCGGAACCATGATGAATTGACTTTGGAAATGGTGAGTGATGAAGACCGAGATTATATGTATAAGGCTTATGCTCAAGATACACAGGCTAGAATAAATTTGGGTATTCGTCGCCGTTTATCGCCTCTATTGGGAAATGACCGTCGTCAGATAGAGTTGCTGAATAGTTTATTGTTGTCTTTGCCTGGTACTCCCGTTTTATATTATGGGGATGAAATAGGTATGGGAGATAATATTTATTTGGGCGATCGTAATGGTGTGCGGACTCCTATGCAATGGAGCGCTGACCGTAATGCTGGTTTTAGTCGCGCTAATCCTCAAAAGTTATATGCTCCGGTTATTGTTGACCCGGAATATCACTACGAAACTATTAATGTTGAGGCTCAACAAGCTAATTCTAATTCTTTGTGGTGGTGGATGAAGCGTTTAATTTCTACTAGGGAACGTTTTCAAGCTTTTGGACGTGGTTCGTTTGAACTTTTGCATCCTGAAAATAGAAAGGTATTGGCTTTTACTCGGACTTACTCTGGCCAACATATTTTAGTAGTTGCTAATCTTTCCCGTTTTGTGCAAACTGTAGAGTTGGATTTATCGGCTTTTAATGGTATGGTTCCTGTGGAAATTTTTGGTCGGACGAAGTTTCCAGAAATTCAAGAGTCTCCATACTTTTTTAGTTTGAGTCCTTATTCTTTCTACTGGTTTACTCTACAACTCCAACAAACTTATGTAGAAACTCCAAGACCTTTTAGTAAACCTCCTGTTTTGACAGTTACAGGTAATTGGAAAAATATATTTTCTCAGGCAGAACTTAAGAGTAAGTTAGAGTCAATTTTGCCTAATTATATGAGTGGTTTTTCTTGGTTTGGAGGTAAAAATAAAGTTATCCAATCAACAGAAATTACGGAAGTTATTTCGATTGATTATAAACAGAAAGAAACTGCCATAGTATTTCTGGAATTTCATTACACCGAAGGACCTACAGAAATATACTCAATTCCTTTAAGTTATATTCAAAATCAGGAAGACACAAGTGCTCAAATTGCTCAAGATAAAATTATTGCCGAATTACAAATACAGCAGCAAGAAAAGTCGGGAATTTTGTTTGATGTTTTAGGTGATAAAGATTTCTTGACAATGCCATTAGAAGCTATTAATAAACAACTCGAATATCGTGGAAATAATGGTGTGCTTAAAGGAAAATCAAGTAATGTCTTGCCAGAAATAATGCAGAAAAATTCAGGAGATATTATTCCGAATGTTGTCTCTGGAAAACACAATAAAAATCTGATTTCTTACGGTACAAAATTAATATTTAAGTTGTTCCGAAAACTAGAATTTGGAATTAACCCAGACCTAGAAATTGGTAACTTCTTAACTAACCAAGCTAACTCTCAAGACTCAGTAATTACAGGTCATATTCCTCAAACAGCAGGATATCTAGAATATTCTCGACAAGAAACTAACATAATTACAATTGGCATCTTACAAGAGTTTATTCCAGAAGCAAGAGATGGATGGTCTTATACTTCCGATCTTCTCAGGAATTATTTTGACAGAATTATGGTAGAACAAATATCTATTAATGATTTAGAAATTCCTGCCGTTAATGTTAATAGTAGTTTGAATATTAAAATTACTGAAGAAGTCTATGATTTAATAGGTTCTTATCTAGGATTAGCTGAAAATTTAGGTAAACGCACAGCAGAAATTCATCACAGTTTAGCATCTGACTCAAATAACCCTAATTTTGCTCCAGAAGAGTTTACGCCTTTTTATCAAAGATCGGTTTATCAGTACAAAAGAAATCTCACAGGAAAAGTTTTATTAAAGTTGAAAAAACACTTGCCAAAATTTTCCCAAAATGTACAACAATTAGCTCAAACTGTAATTAATCGTCAAGACAGAATTACCGGATATTTTAGTTCTATAGTCGAACGAAAAATTAATGCGATGCGCATTCGTTGTCATGGAGATTATCACTTAGAACATATCCTATTTACAGGTAAAGATTTTGTACTTGTTAACTTTGAAGGGGAACCAATGCGACCCCTAAATGAACGCCGGATGAAGCGATCGCCACTAAGAGATATTGCATCAATGTTAGAGTCTTTTTATTATGTGGTTAATGTTGCTCTGCGGGAAGAAGTTCAAAGTGGCATGATTCGTCCTGAAAATTTACTGAAAATGGAACAATGGTCTAATTTTTGGTATTCCTGGGTAAGTATTTCTTTTCTAAAAGCTTATCTTCAGAGTGCAATGTTAGGTTCATTTTTACCTGCAACTGAACGGGAAATGCAGGTTGTTTTAGATATTTATATGTTAGAAAAAGTCGTCTGTGAACTTGATTATGAACTTACTTATCGTCCTGACTGGGTAGAAATTCCCCTCACACGAATTCAACAGTTAGTTCCATAATTTACTCAGCATTTGTGAATAGTTTATGTCAGGATAATTTAGCGGAAATTTATGATTAAACATCAATAAATTTCCCTAAAGTATTTCCCTAATAAATGGTTTAATTGAATTATCATTTATTGGGGATTTATCTTAATTATGGTGACTCTAAATCATTTGTAAAAAAGAATAACAAAGATAGATAAAAATTTTAAAACTGTAGTTCCTGTTTTTGGTTGTTTTTTTGCCAAATTTTTTGTTTGGGAATGCTATAAAAGTTATCATGCTTCAGAAAATATTTTTTTTCTTATTCTATGTTTTTCCTATTCCTTTAAATCCTTAAATATCTTACAAATTAACTGATATTTTTATATCTAAATTATCAAGAAAATTAATTTTAATTCTTTAAACGTTAAATAGGGCTTGCTAATTAAAGATAAAAGTCTTGATAGATAAAGGTAAAAGGGCTGTAATGGTCTGGAAAAAGTGTCAGATTTTAGCCCGCTCAGGCTGAAAAAGTGAGTATTTGGGTAAGCTAAGAACATCCAAGTCAAGGTATGATTTTTCTGAGTACGTCCTCTAAAACTCCTGATTCCTCTTAACTCTTCACTACTCCCTACTCCCTACCGTAGCAAAAAGATTTATTCAGCAAACCCTAAATATTTACTATTGTAGACATCTTCAATAATTAAGAAGTAATCAATTATTGCACTAAAAACATCAAATATCCCTATTATCTCTTTGTTTGGATAACTTTCTTAAGTATCTCAGAATAGTAGGAGTAAATTTACTTTCAACAAGTTATTTAAACGTTAACTTGACCGAAAAATCAAGGTATAAATCCTCTCCAGTCATTCATGTATAAAAAAGAAAAAAAACATTTTAGCGAATCCTATTTTTTATTAAGAATAGGTAATTATTAATTATTAATTGCTAATTATTAATTATTGACCTCCCTACTTAATGCTAGAATAATGAAAACTATATAAATACAGGATATTAATTATATTAGGTGGATAAAAAATCTAAAAATTGGACAGGAGTTACAGAACTAAATTCTATGACACTTAAATTTGCAGGAGCTACTGATAAAGGATGTGTTCGCTCAGTTAATCAGGATTCTTACTACATAGAGCCAGAAGGACGATTTTTTATTGTTGCTGATGGCATGGGAGGACACGCAGGTGGTCAAGAAGCTAGTAGAATTGCCACAGAAGTTATTAAAACCTACCTCCTGACTAATTGGGAAAAAAGTATAAAATCAACCAAGTTGTTAGAAGATGCTTTTATTCAAGCAAATGAAGCTATCTTAGATGACCAGGAAAATAATCCAGAACGCTCAGATATGGGTACAACAGCAGTAGTGGCCATTTTTCGAGAAAAACTGTCTTGGTCTGCAAATGTAGGTGATTCTCGTCTCTATCGACTTCGGGAACAACAGCTAGCACAAATTACAGAAGACCAAACTTGGGTAGCTCAGGCAGTGAAAAAAAATGCTTTGACTCCCGATCAAGCTAGAGTACACCCCTGGCGTCATGTTCTTTCCCAATGTTTGGGTAGAGAGGACATGGGTAAGGTAGACATTTTGTCTATGGATGTTCAACCGGGCGATCGCTTATTACTCTGTAGTGATGGATTGACAGAAGAGTTATCTGATTCTATAATTGCTCCTTTACTAAATTCTAGTGATGATTGTGAACCTATTGCTCAAGAGTTAGTAAGTGCGGCTAAAGATAAGGGAGGCCGTGATAATATTACAGTCGTCATTGTTACTATTGGTAAGCAAAAATGACCAAGGTTATTGGTTTGATTAGTGGTACTTCTGTTGATGGTATAGATGCAGCTTTGA
Source organism: Trichodesmium sp. (assembly GCA_051439685.1). Taxonomy (GTDB): domain Bacteria; phylum Cyanobacteriota; class Cyanobacteriia; order Cyanobacteriales; family Microcoleaceae; genus Trichodesmium. Next base: position 2,438 of record JBFRWR010000003.1, on the reverse strand, counting down.
TTGATGTTGCTGGTGGTCAAACAAATTTAGCGGTTGAACTACTAGCAGCAGCTACTTACCCTTACCCAGAAAATTTACGCTCGCAAATTCTTGAGGTTTGTGGCGGTAAATCTATATCTATGTATGATTTAGCAGAACTTGATGATACTATTGCTGAACATTTTGCTCAGGCTGCACTGAAAATTAATCAAAAGTATGGTATAGAAAAAGCTGAATTAATTGGGTCTCATGGTCAAACTGTTTATCACCGTCCCTCTTCTCAGAAGTTAGGCTACAGCATTCAATTAGGCCGTGGCGTAGTAATCGCTAATTTAACAGGGATTCCTACTATTAGTAATTTTCGTGCTGCTGATATTGCTGCGGGAGGTCAAGGTGCCCCCTTAGTTCCTTGTGTTGATATTCATTTACTGAGCCACCCCGAATATAGTCGTTGCATACAAAACTTAGGTGGCATTGGTAATGTTACTTATCTCAAAAGTCAAAATTCAAAAATAGAAATTCAAAACAAACAGGCGAAAGTTTTAGGTTGGGATACAGGACCGAGTAATACATTATTAGACTTAGCAGTATACCAGCTTTCTCAAGGGAAGAAAAGCTACGATCAAAATGGAGAATGGGCTGCCAGTGGAGTACCTTGTCAAGAGTTAGTAGAAACATGGTTAAAACAAGACTTTTTTCAACAGAAACCCCCAAAATCTACAGGTAGAGAATTATTTGGCAAAGACTATTTATTGAACTGTCTTAATGATGCGGAAAAATATAATTTAACTACTGCGGATATACTAGCAACTCTTACAGAATTAACAGCAGCTTCAATTAACCATAGCTATCGTAAATTTTTACCAAATTTACCCGATCAAATATTATTATGTGGCGGTGGTAGTCATAATTTATATTTAAAAGAAAGAATCAAAAAGTTATTAGAACCAATTCCAGTAATCACAACAGCAGAAATCGGTTTAGATGTAGACTTTAAAGAAGCGATCGCCTTTGCAGTTTTAGCTTATTGGCGTTCTTTAGAAATTCCCAGTAATCTACCAGAAGTTACCGGAGCAAAAGCCAAAGTAATGTTAGGAGAAATTCATCAACCGATAAAGATAAATTAGAAAGTAAAATGAATAATGGATAATTGATAATTGATAATTGATAATGAATCAATTTGGTTTAAAGCCTTTCCTAATAATGGATAATTGATAATTGCGGAAAGTTTTCCGTAAAGCTTTCCTACCGAAAAAACGAAGTTGTGCGATAGGAAAAGAAAAATAATTATCCACGATCAATTAATGAAAGGAATTTTTAGGATAGTGAGGTAAAATTTTAATATTCACAGGACTTACCTATTTTTGAGTTCTAAACACTACATATTTATAACGTTATAGTTTTAGACAATATATGAAACTATATATATTGTCTGTGCGTAAATCATAAGTAATATTTTCTTCCTATACTCTATTAGCTATTACTTAAAACTAGAAAGTTTTCTACTTAATCAACTCAAAAGCTACTGTAATACCAAATTAATATAAAGTTGCATAGAATAAATTTTTAATCAGAGTTTACTGTATATCAAAAATAGGCGACTTAATTAATTCATAATTCTATGCAGTTTTACATAAAATTTGTATAAAATGAATACAGTCAATTATTGTCAGAGATTATCCCAATATAATTATTGGATGAACGAAAAAATTTATCAAGTTTGTGAATCCATACCTGATACAGTGCGCCGGGAAAATAAGGGTGCATTTTTTGATTCTATTCACGGAACATTAAATCATATTTTACTAGCAGATAAATTGTGGTTAAGTAGGTTTCAAAATTATATATTTGAGTTTGAATCATTAAGACAAGAATTAATAGCAGAATTTTATTTATTGTGGCAAGAGCGTCAAAAAACTGACCAAGAAATTCAGGATTATATTCAGTCATTAACAGAGGAAAAATTATCAGAATCTTTAACTTTTATCAGTAGGTCTCAGAAACGAGAATGTAAATTTCCTTTGTGGCACGCACTCCTACATTTTTTCTACCATCAAACTCATCATCGCGGTCAACTTACTACTTTAATTAGTCAATCTAACAAAGATTTTGGAGTTACAGCTTTGTTATTTTTGCCAGGAACTTAATTATAGAAATACTTATTGTTTTAGTAAAATATTTAGAGTAGTAATTTGTTGATTTTTTAAGAAGTAAAACTATCTAATATTGAATAGTAATTTGTTAAATCTTGACAAACAAAAAAAACCTCCACTAATCATAGCGGAGGTCTTCCATCAGGGTGCATCTACTATTGACTTTTCCCCACTTTCCACATTTATCCCGGAAATTATTAACTTAATTTTTCTTTCTCAGAGAACATCTCAAAAACTTGACTATATATATATGTGTATAACTGAAGAGAGAAGAGAGAAGAGAAAAAAATAATTATTCAAACCCCT
>JBFRWR010000002.1:0-3888 GCA_051439685.1 Trichodesmium sp. | reverse complement strand
GGAGAGATCGGGGGACGGGGATATGGGGATATGGGGATATGGGGAGATTGGGGCTATTTTTATACTTTTTTCCCTATTCTATTTCACCGAAATTCTGACTCCTGATTCCGCGCCTCCGCGCCTCCTGTCTCCAGTATAGCTGTCTCCTAATCCTCACGCAAAGATACTGTTAGGGGTTCTATATAGCATTTCCCAAGAAGCGTGAGGTACAGATATTGATAATTAAATTTTATCAGTGCGAGCATCTTGCTCGCGTAGGTGTACCTAACGCTTTGTGAAATCTGCTATAGCAATCCTAAATTAGTTTCTAATATTCATTCGTAGGGGTTTGGTCTCCAAACCCAAGTGAAAATAGGATTATTAATTCGTAGGGGTTTGGTCTCCAAACCCCTAAAGTTTTTTTTCTCAAATAATTTCATATTGCTATATAAAAATTGGATAATAATAATGATAAAACTTTTACCCAAAGAAACAACTTCCATGTACACCAGAGATGGAGTACGCTTAGATGCAGATATTTATCGCCCTGACGCAGAGGGTGAATTTCCAGTCATATTAATGCGACAACCTTATGGTAGAGCGATCGCCTCCACAGTTGCTTATGCTCACCCAAAATGGTACGCTGCCCATGGTTATATTGTAATTATTCAAGATGTGCGAGGTAGAGGTACATCCGAGGGTAAATTTCAACTATTTTCCCATGAACTTGAAGACAGTTTTGATACTATTAATTGGGCAGAAAATTTACCAGGTAGCACTGGCAAAATAGGAATGTATGGATTTTCTTATCAAGGGATGACTCAACTATATGCTGCTACTGCTAAACCTCCAGCTCTAAAAACAATTTGTCCTGCTATGATTGGTTATGATTTATATACCGACTGGGGCTATGAAGGAGGAGCATTCTGTCTACAAACAAACTTAAGTTGGGCAGTTCAACTAGCAGCAGAAACAGCTCGCTTAGGCGGAGATAAACAAGCATACCAAGAACTTTATCAAGCTTCGAGAAATCTACCTTTATCCGAGCAAATTCCAGCCTCCCCAAAAGTGATAAATGAGTATGGAAAAGAATCTTTTTATCATCAATGGTTAGAAAATGATCGACCAAGTGAATATTGGCAAAACCTATCACCAACTATGGAAAATATAGACTTACCAATGCTACATATTGGTGGTTGGTATGATACCTATTTACGAGGTACAATTAATTTATACAAAGAAATAGCAAGTCGCAGTAAATTCCAGCAAAAATTAATTGTAGGTCCGTGGTCTCATATCCCCTGGGGTAGAAAAGTCGGACAGATAAATTATGGTTTATCAGCTTCCAGTCCTATAGATGATTTACAAATATTATGGTTTGACCAATTTCTCAAAGGAATAAATACAGGAATATTAGAGCGATCGCCTGTTTCTTTATTTGAAATGGGAAGTAATCAATGGCTTAATTTTAATTCCTGGCCTAGTAATAATTATAAGTTATATTATTTGGGAAGTACAGGACTTGCTAATTTGAGGGAAGATTCCGGGAGTCTCACAGAAAACTGCCCTGATATTTCTGTTGATGATACGATTGTACATGACCCTTGGCGACCTGTTCCTGCATTGGGAGGTCATGCCACATTTCCCGCAGGTTCTTTTGAACGTTCAGAATTAGATTGCCGGACTGATATTCTGACTTATACATCTGAATTTTTAACAGAAGATTTACATATAGCTGGAGATATTTATGTAGAAATTTATTGCCAAGCTGATACAAATAGTTTTGACCTTTGTGCTGTGTTATCAGAAGTTCAAAAAGATGGCAGTGTTTATAATTTTACTCAAGGTTATATCAAGATTATTGATAATAATTTACCAGTCAAAATATCTTTACAGCCAACTTGTATGAAAATTACCAAAGGTCATGCTATTAGACTAAGTTTAAGTGCAGCTTGTTTTCCTGCTTATTTAATTAATCCTGGCATAGATAGACCACCAGGAGAAGTACGATTAATTGATGCTAAAATTATTACCGTAACTATTAGTTCTGGAAAAAATAATCCTTCTAGAATTTCTTTTAAAGAAGGAATAGGGAATACCAATGGATAATTAATAATTAATAATTAATAATTAATAATTGATAATTAATCCCACACTCAGCACGTCAAGTTGTAGGATTAAGAGTAGTATAACAATTAGGAAATCAGCAAGTATTTATACTGAATAAATCATCTTCATTGACCTTTCTGTGGAGCCAAATTACCAGCCAAATATTAAGCATAAAACTTTATTTAGCCAGATAATTAGCTATAATCATTCCCTACTGACTATTGACTACTGACTACTTGCACTTAGATATTACATCTTGAAGTGCATAATACAGAATTAGTTATTAATTATTAATTATTAATTATCAATTATCTAGTATTCCCTATTCAAATAAATCACAAAACTCTGGTTTTAAATCTCGTTCCATCAAAGTTTCTACCGCCTCTTCAGGAGTAATTTTTCCATTCAATAATCGAAAAACCTGACGACAAATAGGCACAGGAATTTGTTCTCGGTTCGCCAAATTAATTAGCACATTCGTAGTATTAACACCCTCAGCAGTGCTTTTTAATTCTTCTAAAATTTCCTCTAAACTTTTACCCTCAGCTAAACCATAACCAACCCGATAATTTCTACTCAAAGGACTACTACAAGTTGCCAACATATCTCCCAAACCAGACAACCCAAAAAATGTCTCAGTTTGCCCACCTAAATGAGTACCAATACGAATAATTTCTGTTAAAGCACGAGTTAATAAAGCTGACTTAGCATTAGTACCAAGTTCCAAACCATCACAAACTCCAGTAGCAATAGCAATGATATTTTTTAAAGTTCCACCTAACTCTGTACCTATTGGATCAGGACTACTATAAACCCGAAATAAACCAGAAGCAAAAATCTCTTGTACTACCGTTGCTGCTGCCTCATTCTTACTAGCAACTACAGTTGCAGCAGGCAATTCTTCATCAATTTCTTTAGACAAATTTGGACCTGATAAAACTACTATTGGATTATTAGGAAAATTAGCTTCTAAAACCTGAGAAGGAGTACGAGTTGTTTCTGGATCTAAACCTTTAGTTGCAGTGACAATAATAACTCTTTCTGGTAAACCAATCTTTTTAATTTTCTGAGCAGTTTCATTAACTCCTTTCATAGAAATTGCTGAAACTATAATGTCAACATCCTTTAAAACTTCTTCTAAACTTACATTTAAACTACGAGACCATAAATGTATTTCATGTTGATTATGACCTGCTAATTTTGCTAAAGCAGAACCCCAAGCACCTGCACCTAAAATTGCTAAAGTTGCTTTTTCTGTTGATATTGGATAAGTAGAGTCTAGAAATCTAATAACTTCTCTTCTTTTATCAGCTTTAGATATTTTATTTACCATAATTTTTGAGTCTTAATATGTAAGGATTTATCAATTTTTGATAGAAGTTAAATCTAGATATAGCGTTTCTCAGTCTAATGAGGTACATTTATCTTTAATCAGGACTTACGCAACATATGAGAATATACACCATTTGTAGAAGAAAATGCCATTCCTCCTTACTAGATATGGAGGTTCTGCGTAAGTCCTGTTTATGTTTTATTCTATTCCCTATTCCCTATTCCCTATTCCCTATTCCCTAAAAAAATAGAATTTTTCACTAAGTGGAAGGTACACTTTTATCAGTGGATAGATAATTGATAATTAATTAATTCGGTTTAGAGGGTATCTATAAAATAAGTCTTAAGCAATGCTGTAAGGTCACTTATTGGTGGGTTACGGCAAATCACACCAAACTATTAAGTTTAAGTATTAATCTGTGCCTAACCCACCCTACAAAAGGATTTTTTTATTTACAGATACCCTCT
>JBFRWR010000001.1:0-4334 GCA_051439685.1 Trichodesmium sp. | reverse complement strand
TTGTGGGTGCAGATGGTCCGACTCACCAGGGAATGTATGATATTGCCTATTTACGTTGTATCCCAAATATGGTAGTTATGGCGCCTAAAGATGAGGGTGAGTTACAACGGATGTTGGTGACTGGTATTGAATATACGGATGGGGCGATCGCTATGCGTTATCCTCGTGGTAATGGTTATGGGGTGCCTCTGATGGAAGAGGGTTGGGAAGCTATTCCTATTGGTAAGGCTGAAATTCTGCGGAATGGTGATGATGTGCTGATTTTGGGTTATGGTTCCATGGTACATCCGGCTATGCAAACTGCGGAAATTCTGAGTGAGCATGGTGTTAGTGCTACTGTGGTAAATGCTCGTTTTGTCAAGCCTTTGGATACTGAATTAATTCTACCTTTGGCACAACGTATTGGTCAGGTTGTGACTATGGAGGAAGGTTGTTTGATGGGTGGTTTTGGTTCGGCAGTTACGGAAGCATTGATGGATAATAATGTGCTTGTACCTGTGTTACGTTTGGGTGTACCGGATAAGTTGGTGGATCATGCTAAACCTGATGAGTCGAAAGCTGATTTAGGTTTGACTCCTTCTCAGATGGCAGAACGTATTTTGCAGAGTTTTAAGCCGAAGTTATCAACTGTTAACGTTTAATATTTTTTAGGTCTTACGCAGAAACCGGGTTTATCAAGGAAAGTATCCGCTCAATAAATGTGGGCGGACTACTTATTCGGAAAGGATTTTAGGGAATTCAAGGCTTCTCATTGAACGATTTACCCCGGATTATTGAGCAGTTACCAAGGAAATTTCCTGATTTGAACAACAAGAATTAGGGCAATAAACCCGGTTTCTTATTTGGGTGCGTAAGCGCTAGATTTTTCTGCAAAGTAAATGTAGAGTTCTTCTATGGAATGTCTCTACAAGTTTGATATATAGCAGTTCTTTAATCTGTTTTATACCCCCCCTGTCCCGTTTGAAAGGGGGGGATTCTTCAAAGTCCCCCTTGACAAGGGGGATTTAGAGGGGATTGCAAATGTACCTCATAGCTGTGGGAATTGCTATAATTTTTGAAGATATTTATTTACGCTTTAACATTGAACCAGCACCCATAAGACCAAAATTTTTCAATCATTATCATTCATTAAAATTCTGAATTTGGCTAATTAACCAAGTATATATCTGACTACGACCTGTTGTCCGACACCGACGCAACGCCTCTTCAAGTAAGCTAAAAGGTAATGGGGATAAAACGTGTGATTTTTTGATCGCTCTACTCCCACCAGAAGCGATGGCAAAAGCAATAAGTTGAGCATAAACTACATTTATCACCCAATATTCCCTACAGTTTAGTTTTTCATAGAGCATTCGCTTACTACCAATATCATCAGCAAAAGACGTTTTGGCAATTTCAATTACTAGATCGGGAGGCGGATAAACATCTAGATCGACAATAGTTGTATCCGGGGGAATAATTTCTGCATTTTCACCAATGTAGAATGCTAGATCTGGTTGTGCTTCTCTCTCACCAATTTTTCGGAAAGAACAGTTAGTAAGTCCTACTAGGGGAATAGATTTGAGGCCACTGAATAAAGCGACAGCAGAACCGATAGAAAAATTATCATAAGAATGGTCGTAACCTTGGGGAGCCATTTCAATTCTTAGTTGTCCATTGTGATAATAACATTTAGCCTCTTCTTGTTCCTGAACAGTTTGGATGTACTCATCCCAAGTAGCTCTGACCCAAACATCTGTTGGTAATTTTGTTTGGAGGTTATTCATAGATCACCTCAGTTTTTGAGTATATCCATTATACAGAAGATTTTATCTTGGTAAGCTATCATAGCTAGGAATATTGGCGTTGGATAAATGCTGGATGATTTTAATTTGTAACATAGGTATCTTGCCTGTCCCTCGTATTTTCATAAGTATTCAAATGAACATGATATTAGATATCCGAAAAATCAACTCTTAAACTTTGGGTAAACAGTCAAATCAACAATACCTGTGATTAAATATTAATAATTAAACAAAATATTATCTCAAATTTCGCTCTTAATAAATCAGAAATTATGAACAGTGAAAATAATTTTAATGTAGTAGTAATTGGAGCAGGTCCGGCAGGCTGTCAATGTGCGAGAATTTTAGCAAAATTAGGATACAAAATTTTACTGGTTGAACAACACGAAACATTTCAAAAAAATGATTTTTCCAGTGCAGCAACTCCCCTAGAAACTTTTGATAAATTCGACTTGCCAGAAAAAGTAGTTGGTAGTTATTGGCAGAAAATTAGTATTGTTACAACTAACATTAATCATACTTGGAAATCACCTAAAATATTAGGAGCTGTTTTAAACTTTGCCAAACTTAGAGAATTTTTGGCAGGAGAAGTAGAAACTTATGGCGGTAAAGTTTGGATGGGTTATCGCTATACTAGACACTTTCAAGAAAATGGAAAAACTATTGTAGAAATGAGGCGTTTAGGTGGAGAAAAAATTACTATTAGTACAGAAATTTTGGTTGATGCAACAGGACCAGCAAGAGCAGTTATGTACGATAAAAAAAATAGTCAATCTCAATTTTTAACCGCTGCAGGAATTGAATATTTAATTGAAGTTGAACCAAGAGAATATGATAAATATGCTAATGATTTAATTTTTTTCTTAGGTCATAAATGGATGCCGAAAGGTTATTCTTGGATATTTCCTATGGAACCAGAAAAACAAAGACTAAAAATAGGTGTAGCAAGATTTAATTTAGAACATAAACAAATAGTAGAAACAAAATCAATGAGGTGGTATCTAGAACTCTTAATTCAAGATTACATGAAACTTGAAAAATATAAGTTAATAGATACCCATGGTTCAACTGTTAAATATTCTGTAGGACTAAAAGATATTTATCATCAAGATAATATTATTGCCATTGGTGATGCAGTATCTACTATTAATATGTTGGGTGGCGAAGGTATTAGACATGGTATGGAAAATGCAGAAATAGCTAGTAAATATATACAAAAATATCTAGATAAACACCTATCTAGTTTTCGTCCCTACCAAAGAGAAATGCAGATACGATATGCTCTTAAATGGAATCTTTCTGAACAAATGGGTCGCAGAAGATATATGCAGGATAGTGATGAGTTAATTGATAAAGGAGTGAAGTATTTAAAATCTTTGACAGTAGAAGATATGATGAATATTTTGTTTGAATACAATTTTCAAAAGTTGTATAAAGGATTTGGTAAATATATACAACGTAAGCTTAAATTACTCTGGCAACAAATTAACAATTTTTTTATTACTAAATTTAGCTAAATTTGGGAAGTTGTGTAAAAATCAAGTATCAGTTAATAATCGTCTGTATAATTAATGGGTAAACTGTTAATAACGTGAGCTTCTCGTTGATACAGGGGAGCAAGATGCTCCCACTAATTTTCCTTCTTCCTTCGTTTATATTGTTCTTTATAAAAGAATCAGAGAAAAATATTATGTCTAAAATTACAGAAGTTAATCCAATTATCTGGGAAAATAATCGAGTTTTATTAATTGACCAGACTCGTTTACCAGGAGAATATAAAATTGTAGAAATTAACAGTTCTGAAGAGATGGCAAAAGCTATTAAAACAATGATAGTTCGTGGGGCACCAGCCATCGGTATATCAGCAGCTTATGGAATGTATTTAGGAGCCAAAGAAATTTCCATAACTGATAGAAATGAATTCTTAAAAAAGCTAGAAGAAATTGCTGTAATGTTACGAAAAACTCGCCCAACTGCTGTTAATTTATTTTGGGCAATTGAGCGAATGTTAAAAGTAGCAAATCAAACTAATGGGTCTGTAGAAGAAATTCAAATAGCCTTATTAGAAACTGCTAAAAAGATTCATGCAGAAGACTTGCAAACTTGTAAAAATATAGGCGATCGCGGACTAGAAGTTTTACCAACTACTCCAGAGAAATTGAATATATTAACCCACTGTAATGCTGGAGCTTTAGCAACTGCTGGTTATGGTACAGCATTAAGTGTAATTCGTTCTGCATGGCGAGAAGGAAGATTGGCCAAAGTTTACGCTGATGAAACCCGTCCCCGTCTCCAAGGAGCAAAACTTACTACTTGGGAATGTGTCCAAGAAAATATACCTGTCACCCTAATTAGTGATAATATGGCAGCCCACTGTATGAAACAAGGTTTAATTCATGCTGTAGTAGTAGGAGCTGATAGAATAGCAGCAAATGGAGATGCTGCCAATAAAATTGGTACTTATGGTTTGGCTATTGTAGCCAAAGCACATAATATTCCCTTTTTTGTAGCTGCACCTCTATCAACTATAGACTTTAAATTATCTGATGG